>NZ_JAEDXV010000055.1:0-6564 GCF_036877645.1 Terriglobus sp. ADX1 | reverse complement strand
GCGTGGAAATGTTCAAGAAGCAGCTGGACGAGGGTCTTGCCGGTGACAACGCAGGTCTGTTGCTGCGTGGTACGGCGAAGGACGACGTGGAGCGCGGCATGGTTCTGGCGAAGCCGGGATCGATCACCCCGCACACGCAGTTCAAGGGCGAAGTGTACGTGTTGTCGAAGGAAGAAGGCGGCCGTCACACCCCGTTCTTCAACGGCTACCGTCCCCAGTTTTACTTCCGTACGACGGACGTGACCGGATCGGCGAAGCTGCCGGAAGGCACCGAGATGGTGATGCCGGGCGACAACGTGCAGCTGGAAGTCACGCTGCACACGCCGGTGGCAATGGAAAAGGGTCTGCGCTTCGCTATCCGTGAGGGTGGACGCACCGTAGGCGCCGGAACCATCTCCGAAATCATCAAGTAAGCACTTCGTGCCGTTCTCGACATCGCTCTTCGCGATGCTCGAGAGCGGAAAGAAGATCAATACAACAAAGGGCCAGCCGAAAGGCTGGCCCTTTTGCTTTTGCCTAAGGGGAATCATTCCCGATTCGGGCTACCACGATGCAATTTTCGACACAAGTGTTGCGCGGGGATCGCCCTTTGCCTAGTATGGGAGCCTAGGGCTGAGTTTGTTGATGGATTCCTGTGTTTCCAGACACATCGAAGACGATCACCATATCGGCGCTGCGAATCGAACCCAGGAGCTTCTGTCGCTGTGCCACTGCGTTTCTCTTCGTTGAATCTCGGTCTTGTGTCCGCTCGTACAGTTACCGCTTTCGGTGTCCTTGTGGCGCTCGGCATGACCGCGCCCTCGGCGAGTGCCCGCAAATTTGAAGCCCGCAAGCACCCACGCATTCGCGCCGTGGCCCATGCTTTTGTAAATGCCACGCTGCCTGGTCTGGGCCTCCTGCCCATTGATGGCGATGAAGTGACTGCTCCGTCTGACGGCCAGAAGTACGAACTGAAGTTTGCTCGCCAGGGCGGCGAAATGATCGACGTGGTGTATCGCGTGGGCGACACCTACATCCCAGATGCGCTGGACAAGCTGAATCACTTCCTCCGTGACAGCCACAATGAGCAAGTCAATACTTTTGATCCGCGTACCTTTGACGTTCTGCACACGATGCTTGCCAAGGTAGGCAAGGCGAGCGGCGTGATCAGCGTGCTTTCGGCTTACCGGTCGCAGGAAACAAACGATGCGCTGCGTGCCAGTGGCACAACCAATGCGGCGGAGCACTCGCAGCACATTGAAGCCAAGGCAGTCGATATGCGCGTTGAGGGCGTTCCGGCTGCGCGTCTGCGCGACGCTGCGTTATCGCTGGATGCAGGCGGTGTCGGCTACTACCCGAAGGGGCAGTTTGTGCATGTTGATACGGGCCCGGTTCGTAAGTGGACGTATTCGCCTCATGCTGGTGGCCGACACAAGCGTCGGCACTCACGTACCTAATGCCGGAATTACAAGTCAGTCAAAGCCCGATCCCATGGACCGGGCTTTTCTGTTTGTGATTTGCAAAGGTGAAACACCAAATTCACCGTGAAGTACTCTGCGCCTACATATCCAACGCTGTCATTGCAGATAGACTTCATGGTGCGTGCGCAACATGTATTTGGCATGTTGTGCGCGGATTTCTGGTAAGGACTTACCCCTCATGGCTGCAACACGACGCGATTTTCTGAAAGGCACCGGTGCTCTTGCCGTTGCTGCCGGTACACCTGCTCTTACCGCGGAAGCAGCGGTGCAGAAGCACAGCGCGACATCCGCAACGCAGGCGCATACCGGTGCATTGAGCGACTACGTCAACGTGTTGCAGGGGACGAACTCAAACCCGCAGTTTTCGCGCGGCAATACGCTGCCGATTGTCGCAGAGCCGTTCGGCATGGCGCACTGGACTCTGGAATCACGCAGCGGATCGCCGTGGATGTTTTCGCCCATTGATCAGCGGATTCAGGGCTTCCGCCTGACGCATCAGTTGAGCCCGTGGCTCAGCGATTACGGCTTCACCACGATTCTTCCTGTGACGGGTGAACCGGACGTGCGCGCGTCAGCGCGTGCCACCTCGTATCGGCCGGATGAGCTAGTGGCGCGTCCGTATGGCTTCAAGATAAACCTGCTGCGCTATTGCATTGACGCGGAGCTTACACCGACCTGTCGTGGTGCTGTGCTGCGTGCGACAAGCCGGTTGGGCGATGACATCTCGCTGGTGATTGATGTCCCGGAAAAGGGCGCGGAATTCCAGTGGGATGCCAATTCTGGAACACTGCATTGGAAGACCTCTGCAAGCGCAGGCGGTACGCCCGAAGGATTCGCAACGTACTACATTTTGCGTGCAGGCAAAGGCTCTACGTTTGAGCTGAAGACGCTGAAGACCAATACACGGGGACGCAGTGACAGCGGCAGCATGATTGGCATGTTGCATCTGAAGTCGGCAAAGGCTGAGGTCGCGATTACGCACTCGTTCATCTCGTTTGACCAGGCACACCGCAACCTCAATACAGAGATCGGCACGAGCAGCTTTGATGCTGTGCAGGCGAAGACGAAGGCGATGTGGGAGGAGCATCTTCGCGCTGTTGTCATCCATGGCGCGACCGAGACGCAGATGAAGACGTTCTATTCCTGTCTGTATCGCACGGTGTTGTTCCCGCGCATCTGGCATGAGATGGACGCGAATAATAAGCCCGTCCACATGAGCCCGTACACCAACAAGCTGACGCCCGGTGTGATGTATGCGGACCACGGTTATTGGGATGTGTATCGCGCTTGGTATCCAATGATGACGCTGCTGTATCCGGAACGGCTCGGCGAGATTCTGCAGAGCTGGGTGAACGCTGGCACCGAAGGTGGATGGATGCCGCAGTTCCCATGCCCGGGCTATCGCGCTTGCATGACGGGGTCGCTGATTGATTCGCTCTTTGGCGATGCGGTGGTGAAGGAGATTCCGGGCTTCGATCGCGAAGCTGCGTACCAGTTGCTGAAGAAGCACGCGACGCAGGTGGGCGATCCGGCGAAGGGCTATGGACGTCGCGGCTCGGCTTCGTATCAGAAGCTCGGCTACGTGCCGAATGATGAAGTGGAGCAGGCGTGCGTGGAATCGCTCGACGCGCATTACGGTGATTTCTGCATTGGGCAGATCGCAGCGAAGCTGGGGCACACGGAAGATGCAGCATTCTTTGCGAAGCGTTCGAAGAACTGGCGCATGATGTGGGACCCGCAGGTGAAGTTCTTCCGTGGCAAGAATGCGGATGGCAAGTGGGCGCCGGAGTTCCGGCAGTATCAATGGGGCTCGCCTTACGTTGAGGGCGGCGCATGGCAGCATCGCTGGAGCGTTCCACACGAGCCTGAAGCCATGATGAACGAGGCCTTCGGCGGCAAGGATATCTTCATCGCAGAGCTGACAAAGTGCGTAGAGCAGGAGCCGCGCTTTGAGGTCGGCGTGTATCACCAGGAGATTCACGAGATGAGCGAGATGGCCGCAGTACGCTTCGGCCAGTACGCACACTCGAATCAGCCGTCACACCACATCCTGTGGATGTTCACGATCGGTGGTCGTCCCGACCTGACGCAGAAGTGGGTGCGCAAGGTGTTGGACGAGCTGTACTCGCCGGAACAGTTCGCAGGCGATGAAGATACCGGCTCGATGGCGGCTTGGTACGTGCTGGCATCGCTCGGACTGTATACGCTGTGCCCAGGGAAGCCGGAGTGGATGCTGGGTTCGCCCATGTGGCAGAAGGCTGAGGTCCGTCGCGGGCTGAAGGGAAGCAGCTTCACCGTAGAGGCAGTCGGTGATCCTGCGACGAAGCAATATCGTGCGGGTCTAGCAGTGGATGGCAAGGCGCACAGTGGCGATGTGATCTCGCATGGGGATCTGGTGAAGGCTTCGGCGTTGCGATTTACCGTGAAGGCATAAGCGATTGCCAGACGACAACGGGGAGCGTCTCGCTCCCCGTTTCGTTTGCAATTTATACCTCTGCTGCGCCGACGAGTTCGTCCTTTTCCGGGGCGGTCGTCGTTGGTTGGGCACTGTCTTGCTTGCCGCGGTCTTCGCCCGCAATTGCACCGTCGACGTCTTCTACGGAGAGGCCGGGGCCATCCTTCATCTCCGACTCCACTGGCTTAAGGCCGAAGCTGGTCTGCCACGGACCGCGCATGTCCGTATCTCCCTCGCTGCCGTCGCCAGTTGAGCCGTTGAAATACTCGTCGACAATACCCGGCGTGGGTTTGAGACGGCCTATGGAAAACGGCTTCTTCTCCAGGCTCTCCAGCGCGGCGGAGAAGGCCTTCATGTGGGTGATTTCGCGGGTCATCAGGAACTGCAGCGTGTCGATGCTGCCGGGGTCGTCCGTGTGGTCGATCAGGCGTTCATACACGATCTTGGCCCGCGCCTCCGCGGCGATGTTGCTGCGAAGGTCCACATCGATTTCGCCGGTGATCTTCAGGTAGTTGGCGGTCCAGGCGTTGCCCATGGAGTCGAACAGCGCGACCCCGCCGCCTCCAGCGATGGTGATGAGGGGATCGGCTTCAGCCGCTTCGCGGTCTGTCTTCAGATCCTTCAGGTGCATACGAATCAGCGCGCCGACCACTTCGAGATGACTGAGTTCCTCCGTGCCAATATCGAGCAGCAGATCGCGGCGGCCAATGTCATCGATACAGTTCCAACCCTGAATGGTGTATTGCATGGCGGCTGCCAGCTCACCGTTCGCGCCGCCGAACTGCTCCAGTAGCATTCTGCCGAAAAGCACGTTCGGGGTATCGACGTTGACGGTATACATGAGCTTCTTAATGTGGTGATACATGAGGATCTCCGGAGGGAAAGCGGGCGAGACGTGCGGGGGAGGGCGCCGTTGCAGAAGGCCTTCGGCGGAAGCATCCGGACTGACGGACTGGACTAGTAGGAGCTGCAAACAAGAGCGCGCGTTGGCCGTGAACGCTGACTGTGCCGTTACAGATTTCGCAGTCATTGGTGCCGCACACAAAACGCTCTGCTCATTTCATTGGGCGGATATGGCCACGGCATGAGTGAAGGAGTCGGAATTGGATGGCAGCTCACGCGGCTGCTGATGACTGTGGTGAAATAGCAACCGCCGGATTCGCGTAAAAGCTCAAGTACTGCTATGATCAGTTGTCTGCTGCGTGAAGGTCGCTTGCGGTTCTGGCGGCTGGTTCGGGATGGCGAGTGAGTCCCGGCGCGGTGGTCCCTGACAAATTTTTGCCGTTTCACCGCATTTTCCTGTGGGAAAAGCGTCGTGCTTCGGTTACACTCAAAAGGTTGGTCTGAAGGCCAGCCGCAGTTGTAGATCTTTGCGTAAAGAGAGTTCGAACACATGGCTGCACAGCAGAGAATTCGCATTCGCCTGAAGGCGTATGACTATCGTGTCCTGGACACGTCGACCGGCGAGATCGTTGAGACCGCCAAGCGCACCGGAGCACAGGTTGCGGGTCCGATTCCCCTTCCCACGATGAAGAACAAGTACTGCGTGCTGCGTTCCCCGCACGTCGACAAGAAGTCGCGTGAGGCGTTCGAAATCCGTACGCATAAGCGGCTGATCGACATCCTGGAACCGACACAGCAGACGGTGGACGCGCTGATGAAGCTCGACCTGCCCGCTGGCGTTGACGTGGAAATCAAGACCGTTACCAAGTAACACCAAATTTCAATAAACCGGCAGTGCCCCGCTGCGTGCGCGGGCATGATGAGGAGAGAATCACATGGCAGTAACAGGTTTGCTCGGCAAGAAGATTGGCATGACGCAGGTGTTTGACGACGCCGGTGTTGTGCACCCGGTCACCGTAATCAAGGTTGGCCCCTGCGTTGTAACGCAGGTTAAGACGCAGAAGACTGACGGCTATGACGCTGCTCAGATCGGTCTCGTGGAGTTCGTGAAGGCCTCCAAGCTGACCAAGGGGCTGGCTGGTCACCTGGCGAAGAGCGATGCTCCTCCGGTTCGTGAGATCCGCGAAGTGGGTATCGAGTCTGTTTCGGGTGATAACGAGGGTGAAGGCGCTGTGAAGGCTGGCGATCGTGTTCTGGTCGACATCTTCGACGGCGAGCGTTTTGTGGACATCATCGGTAAGTCGAAGGGCCGCGGTTTCGCGGGCGTGGTTCGTCGCCACGGCTTCGGCGGTGGTCCCAAGTCGCACGGCCACATGTTCCAGATTCAGGGTTCGATCGGCGCATCGTCGTTCCCCTCGCGCGTATTCCCGGGCCAGCGCATGCCGGGTCACCATGGTGACGCGCAGATCACGGTTCGCAACCTGCGTATCCGCGGCATCGACCTCGAGGACAACCTCCTGTTGGTCGAGGGTGCGGTTCCGGGACCCCGTGATGGTGTGATTTTGATCTCCAAGTCGAAGAACCCGCCGCGTGAGCGTCGTGGATTCGCCGGCTCCGGTACGGTCGATCCGTTGAAGGCTTCGAAGAAGGCTTCCGGTAAGAAGAAGTAAGCATTGACGGCAGAGCAATCTCTGGTTGCTCTGCCGCTTAGTGTGTAGGTGTTGTAGCTCGCATCGTCTGCGGACTTAGTCGAAATGAGTAAGTCGACGGCAGGATGACAAATTGAACTTAGGGCGCTCGCAATAG
>NZ_JAEDXV010000054.1:0-10594 GCF_036877645.1 Terriglobus sp. ADX1 | reverse complement strand
CGTTTGTATTTCGACTAATTCACCTAACTGCGGTTTAGCAGAACGTACTTTCCACCTGAAGAACCAATCAATCTTCCGCCATGCGCAGCCTGCCATTGTTGCGTGCGCTTTGCATCGTGCGTCACAAAGAACACCGGCGCACTGCCATTCCACAACGCCAGGAACGAAGCATCGTCCTCAAAACGATGCGGCGCATCCGCATACAGTGAGCCGTACCAGAGGTTATTCACGCGCCCATTCAGCATGTACACCGGCTGGCCGGTGTAGAAGTTAATGGAATCACCGTTGGAATATTCGCCGTCAATCACGATGCGCGCCGCAGGATCCCAGTGCTGCTGAATCACACGCGCCAGCGGCTCCGATCCAAGGATGGGATAGAAGATCCGCAGACCTTCATGCACGCTACCCAGCACACCGCACATGCCCAGCGCCAGCACGACATTTGCCGCAAACGACTTACCGCGCAGCTTCAGGAACAATGGCACACCGGTTGCCAGCAACAGGCTCGAAGCCATGGTGATGAGGGGTACACGGAAGAACCCGAAGGCGTTCGTCGTGAAATCAAACAGATGACCAAACGAAAGACGATAGTCGTCTGGATGCTGCTGCAATGCTTCGAATAGATCCGCGCCAGGCGCCGGAGCCTTCGCCACAACCGCAAGCGCAATGCAGACCACTGCAGCAATTGCCGCAACAGAGAACAACGCAGCGTAGAACCACCGCGAACGCTTTGACTCTCGCGACTCCGCATCCGCCAGATAGCGCCCCGCCAGCAGGGCCAGCGCAGGCACCGCGGGCAGCGTGTAGTACTCCTGCCGCGTGGAGAAGCTGAAGAACAGCAGAATCATCACTGCCCACAGCAGCAACATCACAGTGGGACCGCCACTGCGCCATGCCGCTCTGCGCTGCCACCAACGACGCGCCGCGCCGAACAGGAACACGCCCCACGGCATCAGCCACACCACCAGCAGCGCCCAGAAGGTCAGCAGCGGTACCTTGTCATAGTCACGTGGAATGCGCCGGTTCAGATAGCGATTGATCTGATCGTTAACGATGTAAAACCAGAACCAGCCCTTCGCTCCACCGCTGGGCGCATTCTGCCGCCACGCGAGAATGTGCCACGGCAACATGGTCACAAGAAACACCGCCGTAAAGATGCCCGCACGCATCTTCAACAACATCTTCAGTTCGCCAATCACCAGCAGATACAGCACTAGCAGGCCCAGCGGGAACACAATGCCGATGAGTCCCTTGGTCAACATGCCTGCCGTACACACCAGTGCAAACACCACCGCGTGCCACGTCTTCACTCTGCCTTCTGCACGAATGGAATCCACCATGCGCAGAATCAAATCCGCACACATGGTCATCCACAGCGCCACCATCACATCTGGGATGAAGAATCGCGTGAAGATGTAAGGCCCGATACACGTGGCCATGGCCAGCCCCGCATAAAAGCCTGAGCGCTCTCCAAACAGCCGTGTGCCAAAGCTATACACGTAGAGAATCAACACCAGCACCGACAGTGCCAGCGGCAAACGGAATGCCCAATCATGCATGCCAAAGACATGCGCGCCAGCGGCCGCCAGCCAATACGGCAGCGGTGGCTTATCCAGATAGCGAATGCCATCCACGTATAGCGTCACGTAGTCATGGCGCGTAATCATCTCGCGCGCGGCTTCGGTGTGGATGGAGTCCACGTCATCCAGCAGCGGCGGACCGAAGATGCCCGCAAACTGTGTCAGAAACCAAAGGATTGCGAGAAAAGCAATGTGCCCCGTCCGCAAAGAACTACGCTGCTGTACCTGCATGAATGCCTTTTTGCAAAAAATCCTGCCAAACTTCGGCCCGTACCATTATCGCTGAATGCGCACGAATTGCGGCATCCGCCGTCTTTCTGCGGCATAAGGCGCACGTTACCCATAAGATGAAGCGGTGACGTTGTCCGAACCACTGCCGTCTTCTCTTTCCCCGGATTCGCAGGTATCTGCCGGCCCGCTCAACCGCCGCTCGGTCGCTGTACTGGTAGCCATCTGGCTCGTGCTGCACCTTGGCTGTCTCTTCACGCCCGGTCTGCTGGACGATGTGGACTCCATCTACATTGAAGCTGCGCGCGAGATGCTGCAGCGCCATGACTACGTCACGCCCTACGTCGACGGTGTCCGCTTCTTCGACAAACCGCCGCTCATGTACTGGATGGCCGCAGGCGGTATGAAACTCTTCGGCCCTCATGACTGGGCTGCACGACTGCCGCTGTCGTTGATGGTGTTGGGACTGTTTCTCTCTGTGTACGCGCTTGGCCGCAAGCTGTTCGGAGAACGTGGCGGCTTCTATGCCGCACTCGCCATGGCCACCAGCCTGGGGCCGTATCTCTTCACACGCTTTTACATCCCCGACATTATGAATGCGTTGTGGATGGCTCTGGGCGTGCATCTATTTCTCATTGCATTGGACAACAGCCGCAACGGTCAGATGCGTTCTGCACGCATGGCCACGTGGGTTTTCGGCGTTGTGATGGGTCTGAATCTACTAACCAAGGGACTCATCGGCATCGTCTTTCCGATTGGCTTTGTCGTGATCTACGCGCTGCTGACAAAGCAAGGCAAACGACTGCTGAAACTGCCATTGTTCACGTCGCTGCTGCTCTTTGCCGTGGTCGCGTTGCCGTGGCATATTCTTGCGGCACTGCGTAATCCTGCCATCCCCATGCCTGCGGGCACAGGTCTACCTGCACGCGCGGGGTGGTTCTGGTTCTACATCATCAATGAACACTTCATGCGCTTCCGCGGCCTGCGCATTCCGCATGATTACGGTCAGGTTCCTATTCCGCTCTTCTGGCTGATGTTCTTCCTATGGCTCATGCCGTGGGTTGCTTTCCTGCCCGCAGCATGGACGCAGTATGCACGCATGTGGCGCGATCGCTCGCTGGAAAACTCCAAGCGCAAGCAGGCCGCGCTGACTGTGCTGCTATGGAGCGGCATGGTGCTTGGCTTCTTCACGCTCAGCTCGCGGCAGGAGTATTACTCGCTCCCTGCTTTGCCTGCTCTCGCGTTAATGGCAGGCGGTGTTGTTGCCGGAGCAGAACATGGCGATCCGCATCTGCGTCGCAATATCCTGCGCGCACACACATGGTTCCTGCTGCCGTTAGGAATGCTCATCGCCGCCATCTGCGCCACACTCGCAGCGATATCACCCGCAGCACGTCCCGGCGCAGATATCAGCGAACTTCTCACCAGTAATCCGGATCAGTACAACCTGGCGCTTGGTCATCTGCACGATTTGACGACGCGCGCCATGGGCTTCTTCCGCGCGCCGCTCGCGATCATGGCTGTATCCATGTTCGGCGTTGGTCCCATTGCATGGTGGATACGGCGCCACGGCAATCGCCGCATCGCCAACCGCGAACGCGCCGCCAACGCAGTACTTGCTGTCAGCATGTGCGGCGTATTGCTTGCAGTGCATGGCGGCCTTGACCGCTTCTATCCCATCATCGGATCAAAGGGTCTGGCAATGCAGCTCGCGAAGGTAGTGCAACCGCAGGATGCAGTGATGCTTGACGGTGAACTTACCAGCGGCTCCACGCTGCTCTTTTACACGCGGCATCCGCTGCAGCTTGTAAATGGTCGCGTCAACGGCCCGTGGTTCGGCTCGTTCTGGCCAGATGCTCCGCACATCTTTGAAGATGAAGACAGCCTTCACAAAGCATGGAGCGGAACGCAACGCGTATACCTGTTGACCTACCAGCAATCACGCATCGCAGATCTGCAACACTTCGGCGCAGTCCATCTTTTCGCCGCATCCGGCGGCAAGATGATCCTCGCCAATCGTTAGCAGCAAAACCACTGCGATACCATTCCATGCGGAAGCGCGTGGCCGTGTTTGTATGCGTCAGAGCTACGCCGTTCCTGAGAGATCACGTTATGGCTCCTGCAGCACTCTCCAAGCAGCAACGCACGCAACTCCTTAAGGTGTTGCAAGAGCGTTTTGAAAAGAACGCAAAGCGCCACGCAAAACTCGCATGGAGTGAGGTAGAGGCAAAGCTAGAAAAGAACAACGCGGCACTCCGTTCCCTCTTCGCCATGGAAGAGAGTGGCGGCGAACCAGACGTGATTGGTCGCGATGAAAAAACAGGCGAGATCATCTTCTGCGACTGTTCCGCAGAAAGCCCCGAAGGTCGCCGCAACATTTGCTATGACCGCAAAGGCTATGAAAAACGCTTGAAAGAAGGGTTGCAACCCATCGGCTGCGTTCTGGACATGGCTGCAGACATGGGCATTGAGCCGCTGGATGAAGAGCAGTACTTCGCGCTACAGAAGCTCGGCGAATTCGATCTGAAATCACAAAGCTGGATCAAAGCGCCTGCAGATTTTGTGAAGCTTGGCGGAGGATTATTCGGCGATCGCCGCTTTGGTCGTGTCTTCGTGTATCACAACACGCCACCCTCGTTTTATCGCGCAAGAGGTTTCCGCGGCCTGCTTCGCGTTTAGCCGTCAGCCTTCAAACGACCATCCGGCATGATGCGGAACTGTGTGCCGTGATAACTGGTATCCGCAGGCAGATAGCTACAGCACCAAATAACAAAACCAAGCAGATCACGCAGCGGATAGATCAGCGTTTGAAACACGATGCGCTCTGCGCCCAGCACGCGCAACATGGTAAACGCCTGCAACCAGCGATTTACTAGCGCAATACCTAGAAACACCCACGCTGCGCACCAGTTACCAAGCGAGGCTTCCAACAAAAATCCAATCAAGCCAAACGGCATGGCAAACGTAAGACCTGTACCAAAGTGCCCAGCCGGCCGCGACCGGCGCGTGCTCTGCATCCATCGAAGCTGATCGCGAAACGACCGCACAACACCCTGATCCGCTACTACCAGTTTGATGACGTGCGTGCTCATCTCTACGCCTTTACCCTGCTCTGCGAGCCGATTGCCGAGCACAAAATCTTCCGCCCAATAATGGCCCAGGTCCTTGTATCCACCGGCGTCGATGAATGCCTGCTTCTCCAAAATCATCGTCACACCCAGCGCAAAATCCGTGCCGCTCAGCATGTCTGCAATCAACACACCTGAGCCCATCTCCACGCTCTTGCCCACGGCATCCAGCCATGTAAAGAGGCTGCCCTGATCCACATGTCCCACATACAGGCACGAGCCCAACACCACCTGCTTGCCGTTCACAGTGTGTCCAGGCGCGATGGACTGGATGCAGTGCAGCAATGCATTGGGCGACATGCGCGCGTCCGCATCGCTGGTAATCAGGTGCGGATACGTAGCTGCCTCACTCATCACCGCCAGCGAAAACATCTTCGGATTGGGATACAGCGGTTCGCCACACGCATAAAAGCGCACAGGCCGATCGGGATAACGCTGCGCTACTTCATACGCAATCTGGATTCCCGCATCATCCTGATGACGCGCGCAAAAGATGATCTCGTATGGCGCGGGATAATCTTGCTGGAAGAAGCTTTCAATGCTTTTCTCAAGCCCCGGCTCTGCACCATGCAACGGTTTCAACAGGCTCAGTGGTGGTGTGAACAGTTTTTCCCGTTGCAGAACGCACCTGCGCCTTGCAGCAAAGCGCAGCGCCGCCACCACGGCCATGCCGCAGAAGATCAGCGCTGTCAGCGAACCCAGCGCTGCAATCCAGAACAAGATGCGCGAAAGAAGACCAGTGCCTGTGAGATGCGACAGCGAAGCGAAGCTCATCCCCGCTTCTTCGGCGCAGCAGATGCAGACTTCATCACCACCGGCTTGCCCACCAGCACGGGACGACGCAGTGGCACCAAACCCGCTTCATTGCTGCGTGGTTGCTGCATGCGGCTCAGCATCTCGTCGCGCATGTAGCTCACAAAGTTCTGCATGTCCTTGTTCATCTGCTCCATGCGTTCGCGCATCTGCAGAATGATCGCAATACCCGCAATGTTCACCCCCAGATCGCGCGCCAGGTTCAGGATGAACTCCAGCCGCTCCAGGTCTTCATCGGTGTACAGGCGGGTGTTGCCCTCGGAGCGTGAAGGGCGCAGCAGGCCTTCGCGCTCATACAGGCGCAGCGTCTGTGGATGAATGGCATACATCTCCGACACTGCGGAGATCATGTATGCGCCTTTGGAACGTCGCTTCGTGGCCATGACGGGTGCCTCTATTCTACTGATTTGGATGCCATTTCCGCACCCCATAGATATTCCGCGGTACACGCAACGGCAAATGAACCCGCAGGCGTCTGAACGTGCATGGTTGGCAAAGCGTTAAAACTCGGCGGAAAAGCGGGTGTCTGGTTTGCGAAACGACAGGCGCGTAAACATGGCATGAAGATCAACCTGGCTCTTGGCATGCTTGGCGCAGGCATCGCCGCCTGCGAGGCGTGGAAAGCACATCAGCGTGACGCCGCGGTGCGTGGCAAGGTGGTTCTCATTACAGGCGGCAGCCGTGGGCTGGGGCTGGAAATCGCACGCCAGTTCGGTCTTGGGGGCGCCCACCTTGTCCTTGTTGCGCGCAAGGATGACGAGCTTCGTGAAGCCCTTGGCACACTGATGCGCGAAGGCGCCATTCCCAACGGCGGCACAGCCCATACCATCACCGCCGATATCAGTCTCAAAGAAGACTGTGAACGCATGATTGCAGACGCCACCGAGCGCTACGGACGCGTCGATATCCTCATCAATTGCGCCGCCATCATCACCGTAGGTCCGTTTGAAGATCAACCCACTGAAGCATTTCGCGGCGCCATGAACATCAATTTCTTCGGCCAGCTTTACGCCATCCAGGCAGTCCTGCCGCAGATGCTGGAGAGGAAAGCAGGACAGATCGTGAACATTGCCAGCATTGGCGGCAAGATTGCCGTGCCGCACATGCTGCCTTATGTCGCCAGCAAGTTCGCGCTTGTCGGCCTCAGCGAAGGTCTTCATGCAGAGCTGCGCCATAAAGGCGTGCATGTGCTCACTGTCTGCCCCGGCCTGATGCGTACCGGCTCCCATGTGCAGGTGGATCTGGTCGGCAACGCGGAAAAGGAGTACCGCTGGTTCAAACTGGCCGCCACGGTACCGGGTATCGCTGTCGCCGCTCGCTCCGCAGCGCGCACTATCTTCCGCGCCACCGTGGAACGACGCGCAGAGATTACGATTACGCCGCAAGCATGGCTCGCCGCGCGGCTCGTAGGCGCGGCGCCGGAGTGCTCCGCCCATTTCGCGGCTCTGGCCAGCCATCTGGCTCTTCCAGCCCCGAACGGCAATCAACACCCCATCAAAGGGGCTGAAATCGAAGCACAGCGAAAGGCGCAAAGGGCAGTCCGAAACAACGGCGGTGCGCGGGCTCCGTTCTCACCCGCCGAGGCATGAAATTCCTGTTACAAAATGGCGTGGTGGAAAAGATTTATGCCCGAAACGCCCTGGACAGGAGTAGCCTGAAAGTACTCCTAGACCCGTTCCAGGGTCAGACAGGCCGCGAGAACCGGGAAGTACCTCCACTCCCTCTCTCCCGCGGCCTGCCCTATGTCGGAGTCCATATAAGCATTTCGACACCCGCAAATCCGGCAACTCCTACCTTGTGAACCCTGCCTTACTTGTTCAACACTGAGAACCGCCTAGTGTGCCGGCACCATGACGGCGTTCTCGTCTATCTTCGGAATCCCGAAGTGACCACTCAGGTGCAGCATATCCAGCGGTCGTAGCGTGCAATCCACGCTGACCACGCTCATGTTCCTGTCACCACGCGTAAGCACCGTTACCCCCGTGATGTTCATTCCCTGGAAGTGCAGCCACATGTCCGTCATGTTTGCGGAGGCCGCGCCATTGGCGTTGACCAGGTGCTTCCATCCCGCCGCACGATACTGCGCATCAATCATGCCCAGCGCGCCGGGATCGTATCGAGCAAAATCCTTCGCATGAAATGTCCGCACGGTGATGCTGTTTAGACCTGCAACCACACGACGCGTCTCTGGGTCGCTATTCGCAAAGAACTGATCCGCCGCCGACAGCATATTGCGGTCAAAGGTAAATGACGTCTGAGAAGCATTGCTGCTGATGACGTCACCAAAGTTCGGAACCCAGCCTGCGGGCGGCGGGGGAGGCGCGGTTTGGGCAGACAAGCAAACAGCTCCCACGGCCAGTACGGCGGCAGTGGCAAAGGTCGAAAGCGAACGAACGAAACCCATATCCTGTAAGACCCGCTTTCTCCCCACGAGTCGCATATCGCACAGGAACATGCCCACGCAGATACGCGACAGCCAACCCTGTTGCCTTTCGTGCGTCTCACCCACTGCCATCACACATAGGGGTGCGTTATGATGTTCCGCATGAAGCTGTCTCGCAGTCGCCGCAAAAAATTGGAAGAAATTGAAGCGCGTATCCAGGAAAGTCTTTCCCAGATTCCCGCCGCTGTTGAGGCTGCGCTGCCCCGGTCAAAGTCGCACAAGCTGGCCGTCACCGCCGCATGGGTTGCGGGTGGCGTGGGTGTTCTGACGCTTGGCCTCCTCGCAGGCCGTGAACTCCGTGTGCGCTACAAGATGAACCGCCGCACCCCCTACGACTACTACGCCCACTCGGGCGATCAGACGCCGGATCTGGAGTTCGGCGTCGGTATCTAAGCAGGTTAACGATCCACCCGAGGCCCCACGTTCCACCGCGAGCGTGGGGTTTCCTCTTGAACACGCAAGGACATACGAACGATGAGCATCGCATTTCTCTTCCCCGGACAGGGTTCGCAAAGCGTCGGCATGGGCCGCGATCTGGTGGAAAAGTTCCCCGCCGCCAAAGCCGTCTTTGAAGAAGCCGACGAAGCCCTGGGCTACAGCCTGTCGCAACTCTGCTTCGAAGGCCCGGAAGACCAGCTAAAGCTCACGGAATACACGCAGCCCGCCATCCTGACCGTCTCCGTCGCCGCCGCGCGCGTTCTGGCTGATCACGGCATCACCGCGACCATGGCCGCCGGCCACTCGCTGGGCGAATACAGCGCCCACGTTGCCGCAGGCACCCTCACCTTTGCCGACGCCGTCCGCACCGTGCGCCTACGCGGCCAGTTCATGCAGGAGGCCGTCCCGCAGGGCAAGGGAGGCATGTCCGCCATCCTGGGCCTTGACGCCGGACGCATCGGCGAACTCTGCCAGCAGGCCAGCGACGAACACAACTGTGTCGTTGCTCCCGCCAACCTGAACGCGCCGGAACAGACCGTCATCTCCGGCGAAGCCACCGCCGTCACCCGTGCGGGCGAACTCTGCAAAGAAGCCGGAGCCAAGCGCGTGGTGCCCCTGCCCGTCTCCGCGCCCTTCCACTGCAAGATGATGGAGCCCGCAGCCGAACGCCTTGCAGCCGAACTGGAGCGCGTCGTCATCCTCGACCCGCAGATTCCCGTGGCCAGCAACGTCGATGCCCGCATGATCAGCCGCCGCGCCGACGTCCGCGACTGCCTCATCCGCCAGGTCACCGGCGCTGTCCGCTGGGTGGAGTGCGTAGAGCTGCTGAAGTCCAGCGGCGCCACCACCTTCATCGAGGTCGGCCCCGGCAAAGTCCTCAGCGGACTGATGCGCCAGATCGACCGCGCACAAAAGATGCTGAACGTGGAAGACGGTGACAGCCTGCAGAAGACACTGGCAGCCCTGAACGGCTAAGCCGGAAGCCGCATAAATCGCCAGCGTTCAAAATCAGATTGCCGCGCCCACAGGCGCTCAAGCACAATGACGGCCATGCGCATACGTGGCCGTCATTTCTTGCTTTTCATCACTGGTTTGATCGTCGCAATTCCCTGCACTGCACAGACAACACCTGCCGAAGGCTACACACCAACACTGACACTCGACGTGGTTTCCGTGCGGGAGAGCAGGCCAGACCCGCAAGGCTTCACTGTAGGTGGCGGGTTTGCGGGCGCAACCGGAACGTTAAACCTGACGAATTTCGACATCCAAAACCTGCTCCTGATGTCCTACGGGCTCAAACCGAACCATTTGGATGGTCTTCCCGGCTGGGCTACGCCACAGCTCATGTACAACATTCAGGCTAAGTCGGACGAAGCAGCCGACGCCAAATTAGCGACCCTTCCGAAAGAGCAACTCATTGCAGAACACAATCACATGTTGCAGGTCATGCTGGAAGACCGCTTTCACCTGAAGACACATTGGGAGACTCGCCAGCAGCCGATGTTGAACCTGGTCATCGCCAAAGGGGGCCCAAAGATGCACCCCGGCGGTTCGATGCCACTGTCTGAGGAAGAATCGAAAAGCGCGGCCGCTGGTAAGTTGCCTGAAGTAGGTCAATGGGGAAATGGGAGACTTGGCTACGAACTGGTTGGACACAATGCTCACATGAAATTCGCGGCGCAATACTTTGGCTTCTTCACGGGTATGGATGTTATCGACAAAACAGGCCTTTCCGGTACGTACGACTTCGACTTGAAATACAGCCAGTACAGCGACGCGCAGCGCGAGGCTAATCCTGAGCTATGGCCGCCATTTACAGACGCTGTCCGCGACCAACTGGGACTCTCACTGGAGCACGCCAAGGGGCCAGTACAGGTTCTGGTGGTAGACCACATTGAGCCGCCGTCCCAAAACTGAACCAACAGTTGCTCATTGATCGAGTCAGACACTATGTCGGTCGCAAA
>NZ_JAEDXV010000053.1:0-14296 GCF_036877645.1 Terriglobus sp. ADX1 | reverse complement strand
TATACTTGCCAGCATGGCGCTAGGCGCCGTGATATTCCCCTGCGTAGTCGCATTTGCCTGCATGCCGCAGGATGACGGACGACGCCTTTAATTTTTTGGAACCACAAACTTAATCCGGGATGCGATCCCCTATACGCGGATCAGCTTACCCTGCTTTAACCGGAAGCGTTCCCCACGCCACAACACATCTTCACCGGCGTAGCTCCAGGCCCAGAACAACAGGCCAAAGCAGTCCCGCAATGGCAACAGCCAAAGATCACGAAAAATCTGTCCGTCGCGCAGGATGCCTGCGCCCATGGACAGAGCCACAGCGACACGTGCCAGCAACACCAGCGAAAGCAGGGTGAAGCTGGGCAGTGCAAAACCGCTGGCGATGACGTTTGCCAACGCCCAGGGCAGTGCGTAACTCAAACAGAGGCCCAGGTAACCGAGCCTGCGGGCGTCGCGGACGCCGCGCGACCAGCGCAGCTGGTGGTCCCAGAAGTGGCGGAAGGTGTATTGCGGAACCGCCGTGCTGACTACCTCTGGCGACAGCACCACGCGCATGCCAGCCTTGTGGACGCGCACGCCCAGTTCGTAGTCGTCGGCCAACATGTCCAGCAGCGGTTCGAAGCCGCCGATGCGATCCAGTGTTTCTCGCCGCAGCGCCAGCGTACTGCCCAGACCGAAGCGTACGCCGCGATCAAGCAATCGCGCTGTGAGTACGCCGGGCAGGAAATCTGTACTGATACCCAATGATTCCAGCCGCGCCCACAGCGTGGGTTTGTCCGCGGTGCGTCCCAGATAAGGCGCAGTCACCATGCCGGTGTTGGGCTGCGAAAGATCGGCAATGATGCGGGCGAGGTATTCGCTGGAAACGACAATGTCGGCGTCGTTGATGATCAGCACTTCGCCTAGCGCGTGCGGCACCATCTGCAGCAGCGTGCTGACCTTACCGTTGGCGCCAAGTCGCTGACCACACGGCACTGCGCGGATGATGGCCTGAGGGTGCGCGGCGCGCAGCTTCTCTACTTCCGCGAGTACATCTGCATCATCCGGATCGGAGAGACCGAGCAGAAGCTCGTAGCGACCGCCATAGTTCTGCGTGCAGTGGCTGGCAAAGGCATCGTAGCGGCCGGGGTCCCATCCCTTGATGGGCTTCAGGATGCTGACGGTGGGCAGCGACGCGGGTAGCGCGGACACAGGTTCGCGGCGAAACGACCGAGCCGCGAGAAGGGCGATCATCAGGAACGCAAGGCCCGCCAGCGTGAGCAGCGTGGTGACAAGGGTAATAGCTTCTGCAACAGTCACCTTTCCAGTGTATCCAGTGACATGGATAAAACGGGACGATGCAGTAAGCGCGATGACTATTCGTACCGTAGGGCTTCAATGGGATTCAGGCTTGCGGCTTTCCATGCGGGATAAATGCCGAAGACTAGTCCAATTGCGATGGAAACGGTAAACGCCGCGATGACCCATGCGCTGGAGAGTACGGACGGCAGGACAACTCCCATTCCAAGCGCAATCAGCGAGCCGAGCGTGATGCCGATCAAGCCTCCAACAGCACACAGCACCATTGCCTCAAGCGTGAACTGCAACAGGATGGTTCGCTTGGTTGCGCCAATAGCTTTGCGCACACCGATCTCTCGCGTTCGCTCTGTCACGGAAACCAGCATGATGTTCATGACGCCGACGCCGCCCACCATCAGGCCCACGCTGGACAATGCAAACATCAGCAGGAACAATCCGTCGGTAAGCTGCGCCCACAAGCGCGAAAGCGAATCCGATCCGAAGATGACGAAGTTGTCGTCTTTATCGACGGTGACTTTACGGCGGATGCGGAGGCGTTCGCGAATCTCTTCTTCCACCAGCGAGCGGTTTTTCGCATCGTCGTACTTGACCGAGATCCAGTAGTCCAACACCTCCGGGTGGAGATTGTGGAAGGTGGTCAGTGGCATGTAAACGTAGCTGTCGTTGGGATTTTTACCCGGCGTGATCCCCTTTACGGCTTCCAGCGTGCCAATCACCGTGGCGGTCATGCCGGGGATCGTCACTTCCTTGCCGAGCGGACTTTCATCCGGAAAGAGTTCCTCAGCGGTGTCATGTCCCAGCAGGACAACTTTGGCTGCCCGGTTCTGCTCGTCCTGCGTGAAGAAACGGCCGCGATCAATGTGCCAATCGTTGACTTCCGGCGAGGTGAAGTTCTCTCCTGCAAGGCCGACGCTGTCCTGTTTGTGCGTGCCTGCTTTAGCAGAAGCCATGCCGCCACCGCCGCCAAACGTAAAGTCCGCGTAACGGAGACCAGCATCCGCAGCCACAACGTGCGGCAGATCCTGCAGGCTCATCATGTCTTCATACGTGAGCTGCTTGCGAGCCAGTTCTGCCAGCGTGGGACGCTTACCGAAGACTTCAAAACGGAAGACGAACAGCGTGTTCGATCCAAGCTGCGAGATGATGCCGTTGACCTGACCGTTGAGCCCGTTGATCACAGACGACATGATGATGACTGTGAGCACACCGATAACGATGCCGAGTACAGTAAGGCCGCTGCGCAATTTGTTGGCGCGCAACTGATCGAGCGAAATGACAATGGTCTCTTTGACGTCTGCAAGTGTCATGACTTAGTCCGCCCTCAGAGCCGTAATGGGATCGAGCATGGCTGCCTTGCGCGCGGGATACACGCCAAAGAAGATGCCAACACTGGTGCTGACAAAAAGACCCACGACCACGCTCCACCACGCAATGCTCATGGGAAAGCCAGCCACCGTAGAGATAGCAAAGCCAATCGCGACGCCCGTCATGACACCAAGAATGCCTCCCGCGGTGGCCATGAGGCCGCTCTCAATGACGAATTGCAGCAGCACGTCGCGACGCTTTGCTCCCAGCGCTTTGCGTATGCCGATTTCGCGCGTACGCTCCGTCACGCTGACCAGCATGATGTTCATGATGACGATGCCGCCCACGATCAACGAAATGGCCGCAACAGGAATGGCGATGGCACCGAAGAGCGACGTGACCGTGTGCACCAATGCGAGGAACGAATTGTTCAACTCCAGCGAGAAGCTATCCTCTTCTCCCAGGCGGTCGTGACGGATGGAACGCATCAACGTGCGCACTTCTTCTGCTGTCTCTTCCAGTACGGGCCCGGAGCCTGGTCCCTTCACATAAATCGTGTTGCTGTAATGCGAGCTGTAGATGCGCTGCATGGTGGTGATGGGCAGGATGACGTAGTTGTCCTGGCTTGCGCCCAGCGTCTTGCCTTGCTTTTCACCCAGGCCGATGACGGTGTACGGCATGCCATCCACAGTGATGACCTTGCCGATGGGATCTTCGCCTTTGAGCAGGTTCTCCTGGATGTCGCTGCCGATCACGGCAACCGGTGTGGCGCGTTCATCCTCAACCGAGGTGAACATGCGACCTTGCACAATGTTGATGTTGTTGATCTCCGGCATGTTCGGCGTCCACCCGCGGATGGAAACGCTGGTGCCGGTCTCATTGGCATACTTCACCGAATTGGAATTGGTCGAATACGCCGCGCCGACTTCTTTGCAACGCTGGCAATTGTCGCGAACGTATCGGTAGTCGTCCAGCGAGATATTGCGACGGCGGTTGTACTTCTGGAATTCGGCATAGCTGGTGATCAATCCGGGCTGCTTGCCCAGCGTGAACACGTCAGAGCCGTAGGTGTTCAGCTTTTGATCGACATAGGCGTTTGCGCCGTTCACCAGCGTCACGACAGTGATAACAGCGGCCACGCCAATGACCACGCCCAGCAGTGTGAGCACGGTGCGCAGCTTGTTCACCCACAAAGATTGCAGCGCCAGTTTCAGCGCCTCAGACCAATGCATGTTTCACCCGTCCCTTCAGGGTACTCCCGTTGCGGCTGCCCCGGGTTATGCAACTTTCCTGAGGATATTTGCGGCTTACCGCGCTTCCCGGCATCCAATTTAATCGATGGCACTTCTGAAACCGGCCGAAACCAAAGACGGTATCTACCTGAACCCCGTCCCCACGGAAGTGGGCGCGACGAAGCATTTCCCGCAGATGTTGCGGCGCCTGATCATGGGCAAAGAAGAGCGCGTTCCCCGGAAGCCGCTGGGACCGTTCCGCACCGACCTGGCTACCTTTGCACGACCGCCGGTATCCGGCCTGCGGGTAACGTGGCTGGGGCACTCGTCCCTGCTGCTGGAAATTGACGGCACCACACTGCTGACGGACCCCGTCTTCTCTCTGCGCACGTCCATGGTGCAGTGGTTCGGGCCGAAGCGATTCTTCGCACCGCCGCTGAGCATTGCGGAGCTGCCAAAGCTTGACGCCGTTCTGCTGACCCACGACCACTACGACCACCTGGATAGGAATGCTGTGTTGCAGTTACAGGAACGCACACCGCTGTTCGTTTGTTCCATGGGCGTGGGTGGACTGCTGCGGAAGTGGGGCATTGACACGGAAAAAATTCACGAGATGCAGTGGACGGACAGCTTCACCGTGCCTTCCGCATCGCCAACGCCGCTGACGCTGACGGCGCTGCCGGCACGCCACTTCTCCGGGCGCGGATTGAAGCGGTTTGAGACGCTTTGGTCGTCGTTTGTGCTGAAGACGGAGCACCACAACCTGTATCACGGCGCGGATTCAGGCTACTGGCCTGGCTACCGGGAGATTGGCGAAGCGTATGGCCCGTTTGAGCTGGCCATGCTGGAAGTGGGTGCGTTTGATCCGTTGTGGGACCAGATTCATCTTGGACCCGACAATGCGATGAAGGCTGCGCTGGACCTGCGTGCCAAGGTGCTGATGCCGATTCACTGGGGCCTGTTCAGCCTGGCGTTCCACGACTGGTTCCAGCCGCCGGAACGGATTACCAAGCTGGCCACAGATGCCGGGCTTCCCTTGTGGATGCCCGAGCCGGGAGAGCCCACGGAGTTTGCTGGCGAGGCACGTAATTCGCTTTGGTGGCGACGCTATTGCTCCACCGTTCCTTCCCCCAACGAGCATGCGGACGAGGCAGCGAGTAAAGTTGCCATTCGCGTTTAAGAAGTTTTCACGGCTAAAACGAAACGCAGAACCTGTGACGGTGCTGCGTTTTTGTTTGCTATGGGCTCTGTTTAGCTGTACTTCAACCAGCGCAGAATCTCCGGCAGGTTTGGTTTCTTGCCGTACATGAGGATGCCGACGCGGTAGATGCGGCTTGCGACCCACAGAACTGCGTAGATGGCGAGCGACATCAACACGATGGACGCTGCAATCTCATACCAGGGCACCGGCGACACCGAGATGCGCATGTACATGAGCAGCGGCGAGAAGAACGGCACCAGTGAGAGAACGCGCGACCAGATGTTCTGCGGCGCGTTCAGTACCAGCGGCAGCGAGATCATGCATGCTGCCAGCGGCATCACCAGGAACATGTTCAACTGCTGCAGTTCCTGCTCAGAGTTCGTCATGGCGCCGAGAGCCGCGGCCATTGCCGAATACAACAGATAGCCGAGCAGGAAGTAGATGATGAAGAAGCCCACCTGCTCCGCGGAGATGGAGATGTGCGTGCCACCGCCCAGCAGGTGAGCCATGAGTGGTGTGGCCGTGAGGATGACGGCTGCAAGCATCCAAATCGATACCTGCGTGAGGCCCACAGAGCCAACGCCGATGACCTTGCCCGCCATCATTTCGCCCGGCTTTACGGTGGCCAGCATCACTTCAAATACGCGTGATGTTTTTTCTTCAATGATGGAGCGCGCCACGTTCATGCCGTACAGCATGATGACCATGTACATGAGGAAGAAGAGCACGTAGGCACCGGCGAAGTTTGCGCCGGTATCGTCCTGCTGTTCATTCGAAGAGCTCATGTCGATGGGCGCCATCAGCGTCTTCACGTCGGAAGAGCTCATGCCCTGCTGCATTAATCGTTCGCGCGTAAACACTTTGCCCAGCGCATCGCGCACGGTGTTGCGCGTTGCCAGATCGGCAGAGGAGCCCTGCTTGTACTCAATGGACGGCTTCTGTCCCTGCACTGTTGCGGGAGTGATCCACAGGTAGCCGTCAATGTCTTTGGCCTTCAACTCACGCAGCAGTGTCGTCCGCGTGTTCGCAGTGGGCGGCGCGATGACGTTGAGCTGCATGTTGTGATCGGTGTCGTCATCCAACTGGTTCTGCACATCCGTTGCAAGCGCGAGGTCCTGCGACACGATAACGATGTGCGATGACGACTTGGTGTGCTTCGCGATGAGGATTGACGCCGCAATACCGCCGCCCATGAGCAGCGGAATCAGGATGGTGGCGATCATGAATCCCTTGGTGCGCACACGTTCGAGGTATTCGCGGCGGGCGATGAGGAAAATGTTATGCATTGGTGCTGCCTCCCACACGCTCAATGAAAATCTCTTCCAGCGTGGGCTCCTTCACTTCAAAACGCGTGATGCGCGTGCCGCGTGCAACGGCTTCCGCAAGCAACGGCTGCGCATCGGGCTGGTGGCCGCGGAGCTTCAGCGATGCCACACCATTTCCGTAGCGATTGACTTCTTCCGCTTCAGGATTGTTCAGGAAGCTGTCGTCGCCCTCAAACACCACATCCACGCGGTTGCGCGGATACTCCTGCTTGATTTCGCGCATAGTGCCTTCCAGCACCAGCTTGCCCTGATAGATGATGGCGATGGCGTCGCACATCTTTTCCACCTGGTCCATGCGATGCGTGGAGAAGAGGATCGCCTTGCCTGCGTTGCGCAGTTCCAGCAACGTGTCCTGCAGCAGAGCGCCATTCACGGGATCGAGGCCACTGAACGGCTCGTCCATGATGATGAGATCCGGCTCGTGGATGAGCGTGGTGATGAACTGGATCTTCTGCTGCATGCCCTTCGACAGTTCTTCTGTCTTCTTGGGCAACGCCTCAGTGATTTGCAGCCGTTCGGCCCATGCCTTGCCGCGCTTCTCAGCTTCCGTCGCGCTCAGACCACGTAACTGGCCCATGAAGACGATCTGTTCCAGCACGTTCATCTTCTTGTACAGACCGCGCTCTTCCGGCAGATAGCCGACGCGTTCCAGCAGGTTGCGGCTGAAGGGCTTGTTGAACAGCTCTACCGTGCCGCTGTCGGGAACGGTGATGCCGATCATCATACGGATGGACGATGTTTTGCCGCTGCCATTCGGTCCCAGCAGGCCGAACATCTGGCCCGGCTCAATGGACAGCGTGAGGCCCTCGACAGCAACCTTCGTGTCATACACCTTGCGGATGTTGTTGAGTTGAACAGTAGGCATGTCGGCTTACTTCTTCCGGTTCGCGACGAGCTCGCCCGCGTGGCCCCAGTCTTCCGCACTCTTTTCGTTGAAGATGATGTGTGTGTTCTGCGGGTTCTTGCCGAGGATGTTCACCATGGTGTTGGTGATCTCCTCTACGATCTGGGCCTTCTGCTCAGCAGTAGCGCTTCCGAGCATTTGAATGTTGATGATTGGCATGGATGTCCTCACCGTTGAGCATAGCAGTGGAGCGGTGCAGAACTTAGCGCCATCTTTGCCTTATCATCGCCTTAATGATGACTCTCGCCACGCCTGTTCAGCTGATCAAAGGCGTGGGCCCGCGCAACGCAGAGGCGCTGAAAAAACGCGGCGTGGAAACCGTGGAAGATGTGCTCTACCATCTGCCCTTTCGCTATGAAAATCGCCTTGATCCGAAGCCGTTGAGCGCGCTGAAGGCTGGTGAGATGGCCAGCGTGATTGGCGAAGTGCGCGGGTCCACCGTGCTGCGAGCACGCTCCATGCCCATCTTTGAAATGACCGTGGGACAAGGCACGGGGACGCTGAAAGCCATCTGGTTTCGCGGGCAGTATCTACAGGACAAATTCAAGCCGGGCCAGATGGTGGCGCTGTACGGCAAGCTGGAGGCGTCGCGTTCCAGCGCGGGCCAGTTCAAGATGATTCAGCCGCAGTTTGAAATGCTGCCCGGGCCGGACGAACCACAGGACGCGGTGATGCTGGAGGTGGGCCGCATTGTGCCCGTCTATGAATCGCTGGGCGGCACCACGGCGTGGGGCGCGAAGCTTGGTTCGCGATGGATGCGGCAGGTGGTGTGGCGATTGCTGGAAGACCTGGCACAGGGGCCGGAGTTGCTGGACCCGCTGCCGCGCTCGATGCGCAGGCGACTCGGCATGCCAACGCGCCTGGATGCGTTGCGTGAGGCGCACTTCCCTCCTGCAGGCACGTCGATGGCTGATCTACAGGGCTTTCATACAGCCGCACACGCGCGGTTGATCTTTGAAGAGCTCTTCTACCTTGAGTTGGGACTGGAGCTGAAGCGTAAACGTATGCGCGAGCGCGCGGGCATTGCGTTTGTTGCGGATGAACGCGTGCGCAATGCGATTAAAGAGGTGCTTCCCTTCCGCCCCACCGGCGCGCAGAAACGCGTGCTGGGCGAGATTGTGGAAGACATGCGGCAGCCGCAACCGATGCGTCGGCTGCTGCAGGGAGATGTGGGCAGCGGCAAGACGATTGTTGCGATGGAAGCCGCTCTGGTTGCGATTGAAAACGGTTATCAGGCTGCCATGATGGCGCCTACGGAGATTCTTGCGACGCAGCATTATCTTTCTGCAAAGAAGTTGCTGAAACGCTCTTCGCGTGAGTACAAGGTAACTTTGTTAACCGGTTCGCTGGATGATGCTGAGAAGCGGCGCGCTCGTCGCCGTGTGGCCAGCGGCGAAGCGGAACTCGTCATCGGCACACAGGCGTTGATTCAGCAGAAGGTGGACTTCGCGAATCTTGGCCTTGTGATTGTGGATGAGCAGCATCGCTTTGGTGTGCGTCAACGATTCACGTTGATGAAGAAAGATGAAAGTGCCGATCCCGATGTGCTGGTGATGACCGCGACGCCCATTCCACGCACGCTGGCGTTGACCATTTATGGCGATCTGGAAGTGAGCGTGATTGATGAATTGCCGCCGGGCAGAACTCCCGTTGTCACTCGCCGTGTGAGCGAAGAGCGCGCGCTGGAAGTTTGGGATTTTGTGCGTAAGCAGATCACTCTGGGACGGCAGGCTTATGTCGTTTATCCGGTGATTGAAGGCTCAAAAGACGATCAGCCGGAACTGGACTTTCCTAGTGACGAACAAGTTGATGCATCAGCGAGCCAAAACGCCAGCAACAAAGTAGCGAAGAAAACTACGGCTAAGAAAAGTGCTGCTAAGAAGAGCGCGAAGAAGTCTGCAAAGGCAGAAGAGTTATTTGAGAAGCCGTCGCTGCGTTCCGCTGTGGAGATGTTTGAAGAGCTTCGTTACGGCCCGCTGCATGGATTGCGACTTGGACTGCTGCACGGACGTTTGAGCGCCGACGACAAAGAAGTTGTGATGGCGCAATTCAAGCGCGGCGACATTGACGTGCTGATCTCCACCACCGTGATTGAAGTGGGTGTGGATGTGCCAAATGCATCCGTCATGGTGATTGAACATGCCGAACGTTTTGGCCTTTCGCAGATGCACCAGTTGCGCGGTCGCGTGGGTCGTGGTGCTGCGAAAAGTTATTGCGTGTTGATGACCGGAGCGCGCGTGTCACCGGAAGCGGAGCAACGCCTGGACGCGATGGTGACCACGGACAACGGCTTTGAACTTGCAGAACTCGACCTGGCGCAGCGCGGTCCGGGCGAGTTCTTCGGAACGAAGCAGGCCGGACTGCCAGACTTCCGCGTGGCGAACATTGTGCGTGATCGCCGTCTGCTTGAAATCGCAAAGAAGGAAGCTTCTGACTTTGCGGAAGTTCGTTTGAAGGATGTCAGCGACGAAGAACGCGGCCTGGTGCGGCAACAGTTGAAACAGCACTGGCAGCGGCGTTACGGGCTGGTGGAAGCTTAGAAGCAGAACGCAAAGAGCACAAAGTCTGCGCGAAGTACGCAACGATCTCTGCGCGTACTTCGCGGCCTTCGCGTACTGCTTTATGCCGCTTGCTGCGCAGCAATCTGCGGCAGGAGCGGAACGCGGTGCGAACCCTTCTTGGGGCCGCGCTTGCGGGCCACCAGAACGCGGACACGCTCCAGCAGTTCCACCGGCGAGCATGCGCCCTTAGGCAGGAACATGTCCGCGCCCACGCCGCGCTCGTAGCCCGTAACGGTGCCGCTGACCATCAGCGACGGCAGACCGGGCTGCACTTCGCGCATGCGGCGAACCAGATCCACACCATCCATCTGCGGCATCAGCAGATCCGTGATCAGCAGCGACAGTTCACCCGGCGCATACTTCTCCACAATTTCAAGCGCTTCGTGGCCACTGGTGGCAGCCAGGACGCGGTATCCCTTGGTTTCCAGCAGGAACTTGCGGACGGAGAGAGTCTGTTCGTTGTCGTCGACGCAGAGGATGATCTTCTTGGGGCGCATGTCGTTCTTAGTCTCCAGAGCAAAAAATGGTGCATCCGACGCCTCTTTGGGCGCACGGGGTCGTTGGCCTGAGCGCGTGGAAAAAAACGCGCAGCCGAGGGTGTTTGCCTGCGGTTAGCAGGCCGTTCATGGGCGCAACAAATGTGTTTGTGAGCTCGCGAAAATCCGCGCAGCGACTGCGCAAAACGAATGTGTCTCGTTCAGCGCTTTCCCAAAGTACGAAGCTTCAGGCCGCGGCGCAACAGCGAAATTCAGGCGAAAATCTGTGCGAACTTTTGGACGAGGTTTCCACCACTGCAATCAAACCGATTAGAAACAATGGCTTAGCCTGTGCAACACGCGTGGAAAGGCTTTGTATTACGGGTGTGTAAACCGTCCCGTTGCCACAAAGACGGTGCAACCTGCGACGTACACTTCGCTCACCTTTCCGTCGTGAAGTGAGGCACGAACATGCAACTGCGACGGTCGATGCACCTCTTGCCCCTGATGAATCACGACCGCCTGACCGCTGGCCACGGCTCCGTGCTTCACCAGGTAGCTGATGCAGCATCCCGCGGCTGATCCTGTGGCCGGATCGTCGCTGCCGTTGAACGGCATACGCGCGCGCCACCTGCCTTCGCCAGCGTCGGCAATGGCATAGACGAACTTTGCACCGGCAGCGGCTAGCAACGGCTTGAGTGCGCCCTGATCCACCTGCATTCGCTGCAATGCATCCACCGACGCCAGCGGCAGGATGCAGAATGGCAAGCCCGTGCTGACGACCTGGGGCTGCAACGTTGTGTGCAGATCCTCTGCGGCAAGGCCGCATGCGTTCCGCAGCAATTCGCGCGCCAGCACCGAACCGAACTCGGGATCGCGCTGACGCATCTCGCCGTAGATTCCTTCGGAGTCGACTTCAGAGGCGCGAAACCGCACCGGGACGGTTCCCCCGTCCAGCTTCAACTTCACCTCTTCCGCATGTGCGAAGTGCGGCAGATTCTCGCGTATCCAAGTTGCCGTACCCAGTGTGGGATGGCCCGCAAACGGCAGTTCTTCCTCTACCGTGAAGATGCGCACACGGACGCCATTTTGCAGCTCCTCATCAGGCGACGCAGGCAGTACGAAAGTGGTCTCGGAGAGGTTGGTCTCGCGTGCCAGCGACTGCATCTGCTCTTTGCTTAAACCCGTTGCATCCGCAAAGATTGCAAGCGGATTCCCTTCATAACGGCGTTCGGCAAAGACATCCACCTGAGCCCAGGCGAGCGTGCTGCTGTTTGACATGGCGAAACCTCCAGAGCTATTGTTGCAGGTGATGATGATGCGTCTGAACTCGATCCGCTGCTGCTGCTGTCTCTGTATGCAGGCAGGGTCGGTCGCGCGCCGCTAAGAGCAGCCACAGGACGCAATCGCACCCCGCCCACCGACGACACGGTGGGTTTTGTTTTGGCACGAGATTCTGTTTCAGGACTAAGGAAAGAGGAATTACACGATGTCTCTCCGCATCAACGACACGGCACCAGACTTCAACGCGGAAACCACGCAGGGCCCGATCAACTTCCACGAGTGGATTGGCGATAGCTACGCTGTACTCTTCTCGCACCCGAAGGATTTCACCCCGGTCTGCACCACCGAGCTGGGCGCTGTTGCAACGCTGGAAGATCAGTTCGCCAAGCGCGGCGTGAAGGTGCTTGGCCTCTCCGTCGACAAGGTAGACGACCACTCGAAGTGGGCACAGGACATCAAGGATGTCTCTGGCGCAGATGTGACCTTTCCCATCATCGGCGACCCCGAACTGAAGATTGCCAAGCTGTATGACATGCTGGCTGCCGAAGAAGGCGATAGCTGCGAAGGCCGCACGCCCGCGAACAACGCTCCTGTGCGCACCGTGTTCGTGATCGGACCGGACAAGAAGATCAAGCTGACGCTGGCATATCCCATGACCACGGGCCGCAACTTCGACGAGATTCTGCGCGTACTGGACAGCATTCAGCTCACGGCGAAGCACCCGGTAGCTACCCCTGCCAACTGGCAGAAGGGCGGCGACGTGATCATCACCGGTGCTGTCTCCAATGACGATGCAGCGGTGAAGTTCCCCGGCTACAAGACAGTGAAGCCGTACCTGCGCACGACGCAGCAGCCGCAGTAACTGCTTTCTCTGCTTCTTACCTGCGTGCAAACAGCGTAGAGTAAGAAGCAGAACGAGCACCGGTGGCGAAGTGGCTAACGCGCTGGTCTGCAAAACCAGTATTCGCCGGTTCAATCCCGGCCCGGTGCTCCAAATTTCTTTAGGATGTGTCTGTATTGCGAAGCGGAAGCCGAGCAATACAGAAAAGATTGCAGGGCCTCGTCACATCGGTTGAAACCGACTATCGACGAGGCCCTATTATCTTTTACGAACTTGCCGTAGATGCCCCTTACAGGGCGTCCTGTGCGTGGCGTAGACCCCTCAGACAGCTCCTAATAACACCTTCGGCCCGGTTGGCTGCGGTACTCCGCCCGCGGGTTCCACTGTGACAGCGAAGGCCTTTGCCACGGCGCCAGCAGGCAGTGTAGGCAGAAGCACGGATGCTTCCCCTTTTTCATTCGCCTGAAAGATTCCAGCAGAGATCGGTGCGCCTTCTGCCGGAACCAACCACAATTGGTACACGTGGTCGCTTGGGGCGGCGGGAAGATTGGCCGCGTAAAACAGCAGACCCTGCTTCGGCTGGTAATACACTCTGCCTTCAGGACGTGCCGGATCGGTCGGCTGCTTCAACGCAACACGCTGCGTCTGTGGGGAGGTCAGAAGCTCAGCCACTCGGCGATCCCTGGCAGCGGCGTCCTGCTGTGTTTGCATTTTCGCCTGCAACGAGTTCACGCGATTCTTTAATGCCTGCGTCTGGCTGGCTAGAACAATCGCTACGATTGCGATGACTGCGGCGCAGCCCCATGCAATCATGGGCCGCGAAAACAACGACCAGAAAGACTGTTCCCGGGATGGGTGTGAAGACACTGCCTGGTCTGGCGATTCCTGGCGAACACGCTTCAGGAGCGCTTGCTTCACATGCGGCGCAGGCTGCGTCTGCACAATGCCAGTTCCTAAAAATCCGACACGCCGCTGCGCCTGTGCAAGTCGTTCCTTACACGTCAAGCAGCCGACAAGGTGTGCTTCAAACGCGTTTCGCTCATCCGCGTCAAAAGTGCCAAGCGCATACAGCTCGAAATCTTCGTCGAATTGTAGATGCTCGCTCATGGTTGAAATACTCGACGTAGGCTGGTCAGCCCGGAACGCAGCCTTGTTTTGACTGTACCTAATGGCTGCCCGGTTCGTTGTGCAATTTCGCTATGCGTCATGCCCTCGAAATATGCCAGCTCAAACAACTGGGATAACTCCGGTGGCATTTCTTCAATCGCGGCGTGGATCTTTGCCCTCAATTCGTTTTGCTCAGCGATGGTCTCCTGCACGCCCGTAGACGGAATGGCGTAGACATCAAGATCATCCACCTGCATATCCTGGCGCTTCCGCAAATGAGACAACGCACGGTTGCGGGCCATCACCAGAAGCCATCCGCGCAACTGTCCGCGTGCCTGGTCAAAACGAGGCGCGACCTTCCACACATGTAGGAATACATCCTGCAAGATTTCTTCTGCGGCTGCTTCATCGTGAACGATGCGTCGAATCAAGGAATACAAAGGGACCGAGTGGCGGTCATACAGATCCGCAAGCGCAGACTCGTCGCGAGCCGCAATGCTCCGCATCAGCGTGGCGTCATCTCCGTCATGAACCATCATTGGGTGGATGCCTTGCAATCTAGGTCCTTGAGAGCTTGTTGGAACCTGTGTATGGCGCCCCGTAACTATAACAAGCCCTCCCTTCATCCGTTGCGCGAAACGCTATTTTCGTTGCATTGGAAACTCGACTGAAAACTGCGGAGATGTTTTTCATGGGAGTCCAGCGCGATGCAGTGTTTTCACTGCATCGCTTCCCTGAGAGCAGAGGGGGACTAGTTTGGCATCAGGACG
>NZ_JAEDXV010000052.1:0-14553 GCF_036877645.1 Terriglobus sp. ADX1 | reverse complement strand
GCAGAGCAATCTCTGGTTGCTCTGCCGCTTAGTGTGTAGGTGTTGTAGCTCGCATCGTCTGCGGACTTAGTCGAAATGAGTAAGTCGACGGCAGGATGACAAATTGAACTTAGGGCGCTCGCAATAGAACGAGAGCCAGAGGAAGCAAGATGGCAAAGATTAACGTAGTCGATCTCGGCGGGAAGAAAGTCAGCGAGCTGGAGCTTGCGGACGAAGTATTCGGCGTCGAAGTGAATGAGTCCCTGCTGTGGGAGTCGGTAAAGCATTACCGCGCTGCCCTCCGTCAGGGAACCGCCGCCACCAAGAACAAGAAGCTTGTGTCGGGTTCCGGCAAGAAGCTGTGGAAGCAGAAGGGAACCGGTCGTGCCCGTGTGGGTTCGGTGCGTTCGCCTATCTGGCGTCATGGTGGTACGGTTCACGGACCCCAGCCCCGCTCGTACGAGTACGCTTTCCCCAAGAAGAAGCTGCTCGGTGCGCTGAGCTCCGCTCTGGCTTCCAAGCTGCAGGACGGCAAGCTGACGGTTGTTTCGACTTTGGATGTTGCTGAGCCGAAGACCAAGCTGTACCGCCAGGCACTGGACAAGCTGGATGCCAAGAAGACCGCATTGCTGGTTGAGAGCGGCCAGAAGCTGACCGACAACCTGTTCCTGGGTTCGCGCAATCTGGACGGTGTTGAGCTGGTGCTGAGCTCGGAGGTTCACCCCTACGACCTGCTCCGCTACGAGCACGCCATCTTCTCGCAGGATGCCATTGAGGCTCTGCAGGAAGTCCTGAAGAAGAATGTGTCGCGCCGTAAGCTGGCTGCGAAGAAGGAGGTTGCGTAATGGCAACTGTTTACACCACCATTCGCCGCCCGCTGATTACCGAAAAGGGCATGATCGCCAAGGAGACCGAAGGCACTCTGGTGTTTGAGGTTGCTGCTGGCGCGACGAAGAATGAAGTGAAGCATGCAGTGGAGAGCCTGTTCAAGGTGAAGGTTGCTGCGGTTCGCACCGCCAACTACCTGGGCAAGGAGCGCCGCCGCGGTCGCTTCACCGGTTTCAAGCCGGACTGGAAGAAGGCATATGTTCGCCTGGTTCCGGGTTCGAAGATGCCGGAGTATGTCAACTCGCTCTAACGAGCGAAGCAGGTCAGCAAGTCAGCGAGTCGGCAAGTCAGCGGATCTCGCGCAGTAAGTGAACTTGATGGCTTGAGTACACGAAGTAACCCCAATCCGCGCGCCTGACTAGCTATGCGGATGGTAAGGAAGTTAGGGAAATGCCGATTAAGACATTCCGACCGATTACGCCGACACTGCGCTTCCAGTCGAAGCTGGTGAACTCGGACATCACGACGAACGAGCCGTACAAGCCGCTGCTGGCAACCAAGCAGCGCACAGGCGGCCGTAACTCCACCGGTAAGCTGACGATCCGTCATCACGGTGGTGGCCACAAGAAGAAGCTTCGTATTATCGACTTCAAGCGCGACAAGTTCGGTGTTCCCGGAACGGTTGCGACGATCGAATACGATCCGAACCGCTCCTCGCGCATCGCTCTGATCAGCTACAAGGACGGCGAAAAGCGCTACATCATTCAGCCGGTTGGCCTGAAAGTTGGCATGACGGTGACCTCTGGTCCCGATGCTGACATTCTGGTTGGCAATGCTCTGCCGCTGCGCAACATCCCCGCAGGTACGACGGTTCACAACGTGGAACTCCGTCCTGGTAAGGGCGCGCAGATGGTCCGCTCTGCCGGTTCGTCCGCGCAGCTGGTGGCTAAGGAAGGCGATTACGCTCTGCTGAAGCTGCCCTCCGGCGAAACCCGCCGCGTGCTGGTGGACTGTATGGCAACGGTTGGCCAGGTAGGCAACACGGACCACGAGAACATCTCGCTCGGTAAGGCCGGTGCAAGCCGCTGGCGCGGTATCCGCCCGACCAACCGTGGTGTTTCGATGAACCCTGTGGATCACCCGCACGGTGGTGGTGAAGGTAAGACCTCAGGCGGACGTCATCCTGTTACGCCGTGGGGACAGCCGACACGTGGCTACAAGACCCGTAACAACAAGCGGACCGATGTGTTCATCGTGAACCGCCGCAGCAAGTAATTCAGGGAGCGAGAGGAAAATATGGCACGTTCTACGAAGAAGGGCCCATTTATCGACGCCCACCTGATGACGAAGGTTGAGGTGCTGAACACCGCGAACAAGAAGGAAGTCGTTAAGACCTGGTCGCGTCGTTCCACCATCTTCCCGGAGTTCGTCGGTCACACCATTGCCGTACACAACGGCAAGAAGTTCATCCCGGTCTACGTGACGGAGAACATGGTGGGTCACAAGCTGGGTGAGTTTGCCGCAACGCGTACCTTCAAGGGCCACGCAGCGAAGGCTGAAACGGCTAAGGGCCGCTAGTTTAGCAAGTCAGCAAGTTCGCTTGCTGCCGTGTAAAGGGAAGAGTTATGGCGAAGACAGCCGAGAAGAGTGCAGTACGTGAGTTCCGCGCTGAGGCGCGGTTCCAGCGGACCAGCCCGCAAAAAGCGAAGCTGGTGCTGGACACGATCAAGGGCCAGAGCGTGGAGAACGCTCTGAACACCCTGATGTTCACCCGCAAGCGCATCGCTCCCATTGTGGAGAAGGCGCTGCGTTCCGCAGTACAGAACGCAAACTACCTGAGCCAGGAACAGGGCTTCGATCTGGATATCGATCGTCTGTTCGTGAAGCAGGCTGTTGCAAACGAAGGCCCGCGCATGAAGCGTATCCGCCCTGCCCCCATGGGCCGTGCGTTCCGCTACCAGCGTCGCCTTGCTCACATCATCGTGACGGTGGCGGAGAAGAAGTCTGTCGAGGCAACGAAGCAGGCTGAGGCTCCGGTAGCGGCTGCGGCTGAGGGTGGCAAGAAGAAGGCCGCTCCGGCAAAGAAGGCTGCTGCGAAGAAGGCTCCGGCAAAGAAGGCCGCAGCTAAGAAGAAGGCAGCAGCGGAAGCGACTGCGTAGTTTCTATGGCCGGGCTGTAAGCCGGCCCGGCATCGCCGAGAAGTTGAGGCGGCGAGTAAGTACTGAGTAAGTTCGGAACTAAGTTCTCCGGACGCGAAGTGAAGGGATTAAGTTATGGGTCAGAAGGTCCATCCGTATGGTTTCCGCCTCGGCGTGAACAAGCCGTGGAAGTCGCGCTGGTTTGTGGAGCGTGACTACGACAAGCTGCTGGTTGAGGACGTGAAGCTCAAGGCTGAGCTGCGCGAAAAGCTGAAGGCCGCTGGTGTCTCGTCCGTTGAGATCGAGCGCCCAGGCAACAAGCTGCGCCTCATCATCAAGACCGCCCGTCCGGGCATCATCATCGGCCGTAAGGGCGCTGAGATCGACAAGCTGAAGGCAGACATCCAGAAGCGTACGAACCGCGAAGTGTTCATCGACATTCTGGAAGTCAACAAGCCGGAGCTGGATGCGCAGCTGGTTGCAGAGAACATCGCTCTGCAGCTGGAGAAGCGTGTGTCGTTCCGTCGCGCGATGCGTAAGAGCGTTGATTCGGCTCTGCGTTTCGGCTGCAAGGGTATCAAGGTTCGCGTTTCGGGTCGTCTGAACGGCAACGAAATCGCTCGTTCCGAGTGGTATCTGCAGGGTCGCCTGCCGCTGCACACGCTGCGCGCAGACATCGACTACGGCTTTGCCGAAGCGAAGACCACCTACGGCATTATCGGCGTGAAGACCTGGGTCTACCGCGGCGATATCTACGAGCAGAAGCGCCGCCGCGACAACGTCACGACGACGGGTGCGTTCTAAGTAGCAACAAATATTGCGGGGTTGAGCAATCAACCCCGCGCAACACTAAGAACAGAAGGCGCGCGGAGACTGGGCCACTTACTTACTAGGTGACGCCAAGGCCGCAGCGGGAAAGAGTGCAGTTATGTTGCAGCCCAAGAAGGTTAAGTACCGTAAACAGCAAAAGGGCAAGATGCGCGGTAAGGCATGGCGCGGTTCCGAGCTTGCATTTGGCGATTACGGTTTGAAGGTCGTAGAGTGCGGCTACATCACCGATCGTCAGATCGAAGCAAGCCGTATCGCAATGACCCGTTACATCAAGCGTGGCGGTAAGGTTTGGCTCCGTATCTTCCCGGACAAGCCGATCACGAAGAAGCCCGCTGAAGTTCGAATGGGTTCTGGTAAGGGTGCACTGGATCACTGGGTTGCAGTGGTTCGCCCCGGCAAGCTGCTGTTTGAGATGGAAGGCGTTCCGGTTGAGATCGCGAAGGAGGCCATGCGCCTCGCTTCGAACAAGCTTCCGCTCCGCACCGTTTTCGTGCAGCGTCCCAACATCAAGGCGATTGACCCCAAGGCTGCTGCAGCCGCGTAACTGCATAGCGTCTTTGAATGCAGACGCTGAATGAGAGATTGAAATGGAACTGAACAAGATCCGCGAATTTACGGACAGTGAACTGAAGGAGCAGCAGGCCCAGGCGGGCGAGCAGCTCTTCCGCGTTCGCTTCCAGAAGAGCCTGGGCGATGCCGCAGGCGTGAACAAGCTGCGCGAACTGAAGAAAGACATCGCGCGCATTAAGACTGTGGCGCGCCAGCGTGAGCTTGGCCAGGCCGTGGCTCCGACGGAGTCGGCTGCGCCCGCGAAGAAGACCCGTAAGGCGAAGAAGGCATAACGATGGCTGAGACGACTGCTACGACAACTGCTACGGCAGAGAAGATTGGCCACCGCACCGAGAAGATCGGCCTGGTGACCTCGACCAAGATGGACAAGACGATCGTTGTCTCGGTGGAAATGCGCAAGGCGCACCCCAAGTACAAGCGCATCGTGAAGTCGAACAAGAAGTTCTATGCGCATGACGAGCAGAACTCGGCCCGCGTTGGTGACCAGGTCCGCATCCGCGAGACCCGTCCCACCAGCAAGCTGAAGCGCTGGAACCTCGAAGAGATCGTTCGCCGCTCGAGCCTGAGCGAAGCGACTCCGGCTTCGAAGTAAGATAGTAGAGTTTGCCCGTTGCCGGCATCGTTCGGTGACAGTATGGGCACGACGCGTCCAGCGCGACGAACGTTGAAGAAGTTGTTCAGCGATCCTCTCCGCGGCCGCGACCATCACGTGGATTTGACTGGGGCGAGATAGCCCCCGGCCTTAGGCTCTGGAAGCCTCGAAGGTCAGGAGAAGAAGCAATGTCCGTACAAATGCGTACGATTCTGGACGTAGCCGACAACTCTGGCGCACGCCGTCTGCAGGTCATCCTGCCGCTCGGTGGCGGTCTGGGTAAGAAGGCTGGTCTGGGCGATGTGGTGACGGCTGCGGTGAAGGAAGCTTCGCCGGACGGCACCGTGAAGAAGGGCAAGGTTGTGAAGGCCGTGATCGTGCGCACCCGCAAGGAAGCGCGCCGCAAGGACGGTACCTACATCCGCTTTGACCAGAACGCAGCCGTCGTAATCAACGACGCAGGCGAGCCGGTGGGAACCCGTGTATTCGGACCCGTGGCCCGCGAACTGCGTGATAAAAAGTTCCTGAAGATTGTTTCACTCGCTCCGGAAGTTATCTAACTCCCCAAGCGTAGGTTCCATACAACGACCGCCGGCAGCAGCTGGCGGTCTTTGTCGTCTGGATACTTAATTTTCTAAGGGAAGAATAGAACCATGGAGTACCGACTTATCTATTGCAGCCGTAACCGGATCGAAGGCTCGGAGCAGCAGATTGCCGTGGAAATCGAAAAGATACTTTTAAGCTCCCGCAGGAATAACGAACAGCAGAACATTACGGGTGCTCTGCTGTTCAACGGCCTTGCGTTCGCGCAGGTGCTGGAGGGGCCACGCTCCGCCGTGGAAGCTATTTACGCCACAATCTGCGAGGACAGCCGGAACAGCCACAATGTTCTGCTTGAGACAGGCGACATTACAAAGCGGGACTTTGCACGTTGGTCCATGGCATATTCCGGCCCGGATAACGACGGTAAGCTGTACCAACATCTAAAACTTACCGACTGCGAGAAGGATGCATCTGGCGTTGCAAAGCGAGTGTTGGATCTTCTCAAGAGCGTAGTCCACGCGCACGTCTAGGCCATTTATGGTGTAGCCCCTTGCGGGTTAGCATTCTGGCGTAGGCTGCTGTTATGCGAATTTTTGTTGCGCTGTTGCTATGTGGCGCGACGCTGATTGTCAGCTTCTACGGACTGATGATCGCGTGCACATGGTGGGTATCCCGAAGCGGCGGCAACACGGCACAGGCAGATATTGGGTTAGCGATGGTTGCTGCGCCCGTGTCTCTCGGCATTACGGTGGCGGTCGGACTTGTGTTGCTATTGCGTTCCGGTCCGAAGAAGCGATAAAGGAGCACGACTTCCATGCTGTTGGATCGCATCAATCTCGCAATGCTGCGTGCGGAAGATGCCCTGGGTACTCCACAGACGCGTCGTGCCCGCGTGAAGCGCATGCGCACACAGGCAGTCATTTTGTTTCTGCTGTTCGCCGTTCTGGGAGCCTTGCGCTATCGCAGTACGCAGTCAAAACCTGGGTGGATTGTTTTTGTGGGCCTGGTTCTTTTCATGTTTGCTGGGCGGATTTATTACACGACTCGTCGGCTTAGGTTGATGGATAACGCGGATCGGTAACATTTAGTCCGGTGTGGGCTGGGCAATGTGATCGATGATGAGGTCTTCGATCTGTCCTGAGCCCTTCTTCAGCTTCAGGCCAAGCTGCTTTTCCAGGGCGCCAGTGAAGGTCGGGGCACCGGTGTCGTTGGTGATCTGCGGTGCGTTGGCTTCGTCGATCTGGAAGTCGAGCGTCATGTCGTAGTGTCCAGTGAGACCAGTTGCGTCCACCATCCGGTCCATGCCGCGGCCGCCAAGTACGCCTCCCAGACCGCCAAACAGCGTGCAAGCCTCGGGCAATGTGACATCAATCATGCTGACGTGCATGATGCCGCCCGCCTTTCGGTTGATCTGCAAGCCACAAGCGGCGGGCGCTGGTTTGCCTGGCTCCGTCGTGGCTGATGTGCCGGGTGGTACGCATGGGGTCGTGTGGGGCTGCAGGTCTGGGCCGGTAATACCAGGCTTCGCAACGCTCAACAGGTTGACGGTGGCGGTGTGGTTTTCCCGATGAGCCTTCAGGGCGAAGCGGTCTTCCAGCAGGCTGCGCAACATGAGGCGCAGATCGTCCATGCTTTGTGAACCTTCCGGCGGACGCGCGACGATGGTGTACTTCTGCTTCTGCGCCCAATCAGGCAAGCGTGCGCGCATGGCTCGGGCCTCCACTTCGTCGGTAACGCCATAGGCAAACATGATGAAGGGCGGCAGCGGTCCGGTCATGGTGAGCAGGCCGTGGGGTGTCTGCGCTCTGCCCAGCGCGATCATGAATCCTAGGCCTTCCATGGGAGCGTCGGGCGAGGCAGGCTTTACGGAGGCCGATTCGAAGGTGGGAGATGACTTCGCCTGGGCGTGTGTGGCCGCTGAGATACAGGTAATGCAGGCGAGCATTAGAAATCGGCTGCCGTGTTTCATCAGGGTTTCTGCCTCCATGCCGCGGTCCGACTGTGGATGGACGTTTCTCATCTCCGAAAGTGTAAGGTTTTCTTGCATTCATGCGAGTTTTCGCGTAAAGTAGACAAGTTTGGTCCAACTGCACCACCTCGACCTGCGGAGGTACTCGCAGAGGCCTGTGTCCGGGACCACGGCACGGGATAGGGAGTAACGAAATGGCACATGTTTTGAAGAACGACACCGTGATCGTCCTCGCAGGCAAGGATAAGGGTAAGACTGGCCGCGTTCTGCGTATTGTCACGGATAAGAATCGCGTTCTGGTGCAGGGCATCGGCATGATCAAGAAGCACGTCAAGCCGAATCCGCAGGCGAACATCAAGGGCGGCATTGCTGAGCAGGAAGCTCCGATTCACATCTCGAATGTGGCTCTGGTGGATGGCAATGGCAAGGCGACCCGTGTAAGCATTCGCGTGGTTGACGGCAAGCGTGAGCGCGTTGCCAAGACGACCGGCGAAGTGATCGCTTACCCGAAGGCGAAGTAAGCATTTTCGATACAGCAGGTGCGTAAGCGCCTGCGCTGTTCGTTGGAAGACCTCTCTGGCTAATGCCAGGTGCGTTCCGGCGAAGTTCTCAAGCGAGCAGCGAATCCAGAAACATAGGAACACCCCACGAAACGGTATACGGGCTTGCCCAATCCGATGACCGTGGAGAAAGCGAAGTAACGACAGTGGCACGACTCCGTGAGAAATACACAAACGAGTTGAAGGCGGCCGTTCAGAAGGAGCTGGGCATCACGAACGTGATGGCAGTGCCGAAGATCGAGAAGATCGTCATCAACATGGGCCTCGGTGAGGCGACGCAGAACAACAAGATCATCGACCCGCTGGTCAGCGATCTGGCAGCCGTAACCGGTCAGAAGCCGGTTCTGACAAAGGCGAAGAAGTCCATCGCTCAGTTCAAGGTGCGTGAAGGCCAGTCGATCGGCGCTATGGTCACCCTGCGCGGTGAGGCGATGTTCGAGTTCCTCGACCGCCTGATCTCGGTGGCTCTGCCCCGCGTGCGCGACTTCAAGGGTGTTTCCTCGAAGAGCTTCGACGGCCGCGGCAACTACACGCTCGGTCTGCGTGACCAGCTCATCTTCCCCGAAATCGATTACTCGAAGGTGGAGAAGCTGAAGGGCATGAACGTGACCATCGTGACGACCGCTGCGGACGATAACAGCGCGCGCGTCCTCCTCAAGCACTTCGGCATGCCGTTCCGCGCATAGCCCAGATAAGGATCGGAGAAAAATATGTCGACTACTGCAAAAGCAGTCAAGGACGCTAAGAAGCCCAAGTTCAAATGCCGCCAGCACAACCGCTGCCAGCTCTGCGGTCGCCCCCGCGCGTTCCTGCGCAAGTTCGGCATCTGCCGTCTGTGCTTCCGTAGCCTGGCGCTCAAGGGCGAGATCCCAGGCGTCGTGAAGTCCAGCTGGTAAGTAAAGAGTATGGGCCGGCTCGCTTCGCGGTGAGCCGGTTGTAACACTTAAGTAAGTTAACGAAATCCTCTGTCAGTCCTGCCGGTTATGCCCGCAGCGAACGAGAGGTAGAGAGAAGAGTCACATGAACCTGACCGACCCAGTCGCAGACTTCCTGACGCGCGTTCGTAACGCTATCAATGCCCGCCACCAGAAGCTGGATGTTCCCGCCTCGAACCTGAAGGCAGAGATTGCCCGCATTCTGAAGGAAGAGGGCTACATCGCCAACTACAAGACGGTTGACGAAGAGAACAAGCGCACCCTCCGCGTGTACCTGAAGTATGACGCAGACGGCACCTCCGCCATCCTCGATCTGAAGCGTATCTCCAAGCCCGGCTCGCGTGTGTACCTCGGTGCACAGGACATCCGCCGCGTGCAGGGTGGTCTCGGTATCTCGATCCTCACCACGCCGAAGGGTGTGATGACGGGCCGTACCGCTCGCAAGGAAAACGTAGGCGGCGAAGTTCTCGCTCACGTCTGGTAGTGCTTCGCACCGTTCTCGACGTCGCTCCGCGACGTGATTCGTGCAACGGTGCAAGTTCTAGCCAGAGCATTGCTCTGGATGAAGTTCTTCGAATTTCGCAGTACAAAGTTGTTCCCGCGAAGTGATTCGCGGTGGCTGCAGTGGAACGAGCTAAAAGCCAATAGCTAACAGCTAAAAGCTTCATTCGCGACTCGCAAGCCGTAAGGAAAAGAAGATGTCACGTATTGGATTGAAGCCGATTCCTGTTGCTTCCACCGTGAAGTACACAGTGAATGGCAACATCGTCGAAGTAACTGGCCCCAAGGGTACGGTCAATGCACTTCTGCCCACCGGCATCCGCCTTGAGCAGAAGGATGGTTTCGTGCACGCTGTGCGCGATAACGATTCGCAGAAGGCCATCCACGGCCTGGCTCGCGCCCTGGTGTTCAACGCTGTCGAAGGCGTGACGAATGGTTGGAAGAAGGAACTGGACATCGTCGGTATTGGTTACCGTGCCGAAATGAAGGGTAAGGATATGGTCGTGTTCACACTCGGCTACTCCCACCCGATCGAGTTCCCGCTGCCCACCGGCATCACGGTAACGATCGATCCGAAGCAGACGCACCTCACCGTTGAGGGCATTGACCGCCAGAAGGTTGGTCAGGTTGCTGCTGATATGCGTTCGCTGCGTAAGCCTGATCCATATAAGAACAAGGGCGTACGTTACTCGGACGAGAAGCTGAAGAAGAAGGTCGGCAAGACGGGTTCAAAGTAACTCTGAGCTGGCTGAGATGGATGCTCTCGCTCCATCTCAGCCAGATTCCACGCTGGTTAAAGTGGAACCCAAGTATAGGTTCATGAAGTATCGGGTTCCAGTTCGCTGGAGCTTAAACCGAATGAAGTAAATCAACCCGAGGCGGCAGACGAGATGTTGCCGCCCACCATACCGAACGCAGATGCAGGGCATTTGCGCCGATAGGGAAGGAAAGAAGAAATGATCACTGCACCGCAACGCAATGTCATCCGGAAGCGCGTTCACAAGCGCGTTCGCGCGAAGATCTCTGGCACCACCGAGCGTCCTCGCCTGAATATCTTCCGTTCGCTCAACCACATCTACGCACAGGTCATCGACGACTCCACGCACACCACGCTGGCTTCCGCTTCCACCATCGCCAAGAAGGGTGAAGAGAAGAAGAGCGGCGGCAACATTGCAGCAGCCCAGGAAGTGGGCAAGCTGGTTGCAGAGCGTGCAAAGGAAGCAGGCGTGACCAAGGTTGTGTTTGACCGTGGTGGTTACCTGTATCACGGCCGTATCAAGGCCCTGGCCGATGCCGCGCGTGAAGCCGGTCTCGAGTTCTAACTCAGGTTTAGCGAAAGAGGATATAGATGGCAATTCGCAAGAAGATTGATGCAAACAAGCTGAACCTGAAGGACCAGGTGGTCGCGATCAACCGTGTGACCAAGGTCGTTAAGGGCGGTAAGAATATGTCGTTCGCGGCGCTGGTTGTGATCGGCGATCCGGAGCAGGGCATTGTGGGTTACGGCAGCGGTAAGGCCAAGGAAGTTCCACAGGCCATCCGCAAGGGCATTGAAGCGGCCAAGAAGAACCTGCACAAGGTGAACCTGACCGAGACGTCGATTCCCCACCAGGTGTTGGGCCGTTACGGCTCGGGTCACGTGTTGCTGAAGCCGGCTCCTGAAGGTACCGGTGTGATCGCAGGTGGCGCGGTGCGTGCGGTCATGACGTCTGCCGGTGTGCAGAACGTTCTGACCAAGTCGCTGGGCACAGCGAACCCGCACAACGTGATCAAGGCCACGTTTGACGCGCTGATCCAGCTGCGTGACAAGGCTGCTGTTGCAGCTCTGCGCGGCAAGGATGTTCAGGAACTCTAAGGCTGCAACGACATTTGGCGGAACGGCTTTCCGTTCCACATGAGGATAAGGTAATGGCAGAAAACACGGGCAAGATCAAGATCCAGTACTACCGCTCGAAGATCGCGACGCCGGTGAAGCACAAGCTGGTGGTTAAGGGCCTGGGCTTTACGCGTCTGAATCAGATCGTGGAGCGCGAGGACACACCGTCGGTTCGCGGCATGGTTGCGGCAATTCCGCACCTGGTTCGCATCGTCGAGTAGGCACTTCGTGCGGTTCTCGACATCGCTTCGCGACGCGTGGACTGGGCGGGAATGAATTCTGAGGCCTTGTCTCTGCATAAGAGGCAAGGCACAGCTTCAAAACAAAGCCTGTTGATTGGGCGATAACATGACTGACATAGAACGTATGTCAGCGGTCGTGAAAACCACGGCGAATGCGAGTCTTATATGCCTTTGTTCCAACTAGGAACAAACCATCTAGGGCGTGAGCGAGGAAAGTACAAATGGCACTGAATCTTTCGAATTTGAATGCACCGAAGGGTGCAAATAGCAACAAGAAGCGCGTGGGCCGCGGTATGGGTTCGGGCATGGGCAAGACGTCGACGCGCGGTCACAAGGGCCAGCGCTCGCGTTCGGGTTCGCGCTCGATGCGTGGTTTTGAAGGCGGCCAGATGCCGCTGCACCGCCGCCTGCCGAAGCGTGGCTTCACCAACATCTTCCGTCAGGAGTACCAGGTTCTGGCTCTCGACACGATCCAGCTCTTTGCTGCGACAAAGAATGTTACTGAGCTGACCGTTGAAGCGATGCTGGAGAACGGCCTGGTTCGCAAGAAGAAGGCCCTGGTGAAGGTGCTGGCAAACGGCGAGATCAACACCGCTGTGACCGTGTACGCGCACAAGGCTTCCAAGGCTGCTCAGGCGAAGATCGAAGCGGCTGGCGGCAAGCTAATTCTGCTCGGCGCTCCGGCTGCAGAAGAAGCAGCAGCGTAAGTGGCGTCTTCGCTGCGCGTATGCAGTCTGTGCGCGTAGAATGAAGGCACACGGAATTCAAGGGAAGGGTCGAGCCGTGATGGCTCGGCCTTTGCCTGTATCGGATATCTCCGCAAGTTTAAGTAGAACGGGCCGCAAGGCCTGACTGGATAAGCCCCGCCGATGTTTGACAAGCTGGCCAACATCTTCCGCATTCCTGAGCTGCGCACCCGCGTGCTGTTTACGCTGGGCCTGCTTGCCGTTTACCGCCTTGGCGGACACATCCCCACACCCGGCATCAACGCAGACCTGCTGGCGCAGTACTTCGCGCAGAACGCAGGTTCGTCGCTCGGCCTTGTGGATCTGTTCACCGGTGGTTCGCTTCGCCGCCTCACCATCTTCGCTCTGGGCATCATGCCGTACATCACGGCGTCGATCATCTTCCAGTTGCTGACGGTGATCTATGAGCCGCTGGCCAAGCTTCAGAAGGAAGGCGAAGTAGGTCGCCGCAAGATCACGCAGTGGACCCGCTACGTAACAGTGCTGTTGGCCATTGTGCAGTCGTTCGCGATTGCCATGATGCTGACCAAGTCCACGACCGGCGCGCCGATGGTGACGATGGGTTCCAAATCGTTCATCGCGCTCTGCGTGCTGACGCTGACGACTGGTACGGCTTTCATCATGTGGCTGGGTGAGCAGATCACGGAGCGCGGTATCGGCAACGGTATGTCGTTGCTGATCTTCACGGGTATCGTGGCTGGCCTGCCGAACGGCATTAATGATCTCTACGAGAAGGCACGCGATTCTGCATGGGGCGGATTCACGCCGCTGGCGATTGCCATCCTCATCGTGGCCATGATCGCGGTGGTTTACTTCATCGTGTTTGTTGAAAAGTCAGAGCGTCGCATCCCGGTGCAATACGCGAAGCGTATTGTGGGCCGCAAGATGATGGGCGGACAGTCGACGCACCTGCCGCTGAAGGTGAACTCCGGTGGTGTTATGCCGGTCATCTTCGCCAGCTCGATTCTGTCGGCGCCGCTGCTTTTTGCGAACACGCAGTTCGTACAGAACCACACATTCTTCCGTGTCATTGCAGATGGGTTGAAGCCGGGCGAGCCCTGGTACCAGATTCTCAGCGCTGCTGCGATCATCTTCTTCGCGTACTTCTACATCTCCATCGTCTTCCGTCCGGATGACATCGCCGACAACCTGCGCAAGTATGGCGGGTTCATTCCCGGCATCCGTCCCGGTCGTCGTACGAGCGACTTTATCAATGACATCCTGACTCGCATCACGCTGGTGGGCGCCATCTACCTGATCATCATTCAGCTGATTCCGCAGATGATGATCTCTGGTGTGCACCTGAACCATCTCTGGCTGGTTGGACCGTTCTTTGACCGCCTGCCCAACTGGATCACCAATGGTCTGGGTGTGAACTTCTACTTCGGCGGCACCTCGCTGCTGATCGTAGTGGGCGTGGCCATGGACACCGTGCAGCAGGTTGAGTCGCAGTTGATCATGCGTCATTACGAAGGCTTCACGCCTAAGAGCGGCCGTTCGCGTGGCCGGCGGAGCTGGTAAGTAGACGTGGCAGAACATGTACTGAATCAAACCCCGGCTCCAGTGGATGGCTTCATCCCTGGGCCGGTGCTTCTTCTGGGCGCTCCGGGTGTTGGCAAGGGAACGCAGGCACAGATTCTGATGGATCTGTGGGGCATCCCGCAGATCTCGACCGGTGACATCATCCGCGAGAATATCAAGCTGAAGACCCCGATTGGTCTGGAGTTTCAGGACCTGGTCGCTCAGGGTATTTTCGTCCCGGATGAACTCGTTAACCGCATGGTGGCATTGCGTTTAAGCCAGCCCGATGCGTCCCGCGGATACATCCTGGATGGCTTCCCCCGCACGCTGGGACAGGCGCAGTGGCTGGATGGACAGCTTTCCGGCGACGGTTTTCCCGGACAGAGCGGTGAATTGACGCCTGCGGGACGGCTTCCAGTCGTTGCAGTAAGTATCGAAGTTCGGTATGATGAGTTGTTGCGTCGTATCACTGGTCGGCGCACAGGTCCGGTCTCCAAGCGGATTTACAACATCTACACCAATCCTCCGCAGGTTGAGGGGCTTGATGATGTGGATGGTCAACCGCTTGTGCAGCGCCCGGACGACACCGAAGAAGTTTTTGCGGAGCGGATGCGGCAGTTTGCGGATCTGACTGCGCCGGTGATCGAGCACTATCGCGCCCAGGGCCGGTTTGAGGTCGTGGATGGCGAGCAGCCAGTGGAAGTGGTAACGGAACGAATCGT
>NZ_JAEDXV010000051.1:0-14786 GCF_036877645.1 Terriglobus sp. ADX1 | reverse complement strand
CCCCCTCCCCCCTGTTTTTCTAAAATCGTCTTTCTATTGGGTTTATGTTTTTAGTGGCTGTAAAATCGTCTTTCCATTGGGGTTAGAGGCAAAATCGTCTTTCTAAAGCTTTTAGCTGTTGGCATCTAGCTGTTAGCTATTTCCTTGTTTCTATTTTAGTTGTTCGACGGAAATACCATGCCAACTCTATTTCTTTTGCTTTGTTGGGTTTGGGTGGGTTAGGGGCTTGACAGGTACTCCGTACCGTTCTCGACGTCTTCCGGTGTGGGCCAGCCGCTGACTTCTATAAGGCGCTCGCAGAATTGAGGGCGGCGACGATTCAATCCCCCAAGAAATTCCATTTTTATTGCTTCACCGAGGTAGATGGATTGCGGTAGGCTGAACGCGCTATATGAGCGTGTAGCGCCGACCCAACCTGGTGCACTGCGTACGGTTTTGGGGAGTAAGCTATGTTGGCTCCAAAATTGTCAAGGCTACCGAACAAGGCATCCGGGTCTTCTACCCGCAGGCCGGGGCTTGACCGCTCGACGCTGCCAACGCTTGGATTCGACCCAACTGCTCAGTCGCGGTTTCCTCAACGAACGATCGGAAATCAGTCAGCGCTGCGACGAAGGGCGCAGCAGCCTTTGGACCCTGATCAAGCGATCAACCCGGAGAGCACGTCGATCACAAACGAGCGGCGCTCATTCGCCTTCGGCAAGATTCCCGTGTTTCCGCCAGAAGGCCCGGGCCAGCCACAGCCACCTTTCTCGCCTCCAATGCGGTTCGGAGGCGTCCTCCAGAGAAAGCTTGAAGTTGGCGCAGTGGACGATCCATTGGAGCACGAAGCCGACCGAATGGCTGAGCACGTCATGCGCATGCCGAGCGCAGCAGCCATCGCGCCTTCCACGGGAATGCCAGGATTGCAGCGCAAGTCCATCGGTGCGAGGGCTTCGCGTTTAAGTTCATCGCCCCATGATTCAGGAACGACTGCCCCGCCCATCGTGCAGGAAGTATTGCGTTCGCCCGGTCGCCCTCTCGATAAGTCCACTCGAAGCTTTATGGAGGATCGTTTCGCAAGCGACTTCAGCGACGTACGGATCCACATCGATTCGCAGGCGGCTCAGTCGGCAGCGGCGGTACAGGCGCGTGCTTACACGGTGGGAAACAACGTGGTGTTTGGCGCGGGCAAGTTCGCACCAAACAGCCACGAGGGCAAGCACCTGATTGCCCATGAACTGACGCATGTTCTTCAGCAGAACGCGGCACGTCCGCAACCGAATGGAGCGGCGGAACGCGCATCTTCTCTGCCACTCTCACCCACACCCGTTGGCCTGCATCGAGAGACTGGCACAGTGCTGCGCCGGGAGCCGCAAACTGATGACCGTCCTCTAAAGCCTTCTGTGGATGCAAGCGAGTTCCATGCTGACGAGGTAAAGGGCAGTAAATATACCTACTACCGAGGCGAGTATCTGGAGGTGCAAGGAGAGCACGGAATAGAAAAGCAGGAAGTCTACTGGGTGAAATTCAACGTTGACGAGAAAGGAGTGATGACAGGGAGCGCCCGCACCGTGTCACCTGACAGGAAATTTCGCAGCGGACAGTTGCGGTTCAAAGATGAGTTCAACAAGGCCCTTGATTCCTTCAAGAAAAACGGCGTCGAAGTGAAGGAGTTTGAAGCCGACTGGAGCTACATGACTCCGGATGAGATCTCTGAAAATCTGCGGGCATACCAGCAGGGAGTCGCGAACAAGATGACGAAGGAGGACGCCGCCAGCGACACCCCCACTGGCAGAGTTGTCACCAAAGCCGGCTTCAAGGTTGCGGATGTGAAGAATGTTGACGAGCCACAGGAGCATTTGAAAGATGAGACAACGAAGTTCCCGCGCGTGAAGGCGAGGTTTGTGCGAACAACAGACCAGGCGCCGGATGGGCCGTCCGGAGGCACTGGAGGATCTACGCAAGGCGGGAAGACGGGGGGAACAGCTGGCACGTCTGGGAACACTACGTCAGGAGCACCACAGGTAAAAGGTCAGGGCGGAGCTGTAACTGATGTTGATTCCGCCGGTGCAGGCACATTCCCGAAGGTAAAAGGACAAGGTGGAACGAATGCCACCGCAGGAGCTGATGTTGATCCCGGTGTGGGAACCGCAACGGCACCAAAAAACACAGGGCAGACAGCGCCATCTGGTCGCTTCAGTGGCTCCGGTACCCTGGCGATCCACGTTGGCTTAGGCGCCGCGACCGTAGTCGCCGATTTTATTGCTGCGTACTTCAAGGCGAAGTTCGATGCGAAGAGTGCACAGAAGCAGACAGAGGCTTTTCTGGCAGTAGCGACAAAGAAGATCAATGCCAACCCCGACGAAGCGGTGAAGAAGATGCTGGTGAATCCCGAAGGAACGGTCTACGCGTGGATTCACCTGGACAATTCAACGATTTCGAGTCTTGGAACCGATGCATGGGGCGACCCCGCCTTGCACAGCTCTTCTCCGCTACTCGATATGGGACCCATTGAATATGTAACCGGACCAATGCCCCAAGAATTGGCCAACTCGGTTCCGAAGGTTGGTGGCGGAGGGCTTGCTCCAACCGTGACGAGCACCACCATCATTGACGTTCCTCTTACGACTCCACCTCTTGAGGAATTGGTCAGCTACGCCAAAACCCGCAGTATGCCGCTGGATGATGTGTACGAATATGCCTTGAATAAACTACTGGCCGCTTCAAACGCGAACGAATCGGTCCTGGAGACCCGTCTGCGACTCTTGCAGTCCCGTCAAACCAACGACGAAACGTGGAAGAAGCTTGACGCAGAGTATAAGAAGGCCGAAAAAGCCCATGACCTTAAGCAGCAGGTGTCCATCTTTCAGCGACTGTCAGCCATTGATCAATCGCAGCTATCCATCTCGGCCCAGCTCAACAGCATGGAAAAAAAGATGCAACAGTCCGAAGAGAATGTGAACCATTGGCAGCGCATTGTGGATCTACTCAAGCCAGCTACGCCATGACCCCGAGCCTGTGTTGCGCGCGACCGATTTCTGCATGAGCTGCGCGTTCTGACGACCGTAGGTCCTATGCGTTTGCGGCTTCGATCTGTTGCAGCTTTTTCGTTAGTAGTTCCTGTTCGCGCTGATTTTTTGTCAGGCTGAGGGCGCGTTGGATTTCTTCTCTTGCTTCTGTGAGTTTGCCCATCTTCATGAGGAAGTCGCCGCGGACGCTGGGGTAGAGATGGTAGTTGGTTAAGGCTGAGATGTTGCTTGTGGGATTGGTTGCAGCGTCAAGAGCTTCGAGGCCTGCGGCGGGGCCTTGTGCCATGCTGACGGCTACGGCTCGATTGAGGGCGACGATGGGCGATGGCGTGATCTGCATCAGCGCGTCGTAGATAAGGACGATGCGTTCCCAGTCGGTTTCATTTGCCGTGCGGGCTTGTGCGTGACATGCGGCGATAGCGGCTTGCAGCGCGTACGGCTTTGCGCCGCCACCTAGTTTTTGCGCTTGTGCGAGTGCGTGCAGGCCGCGATGGATTTGTGCGTGATCCCAGAGGGCGCGGTTCTGATCGGGCAGCAGAATTGCTTCGCCGTTTTTGCCTCGTCGTGCTGCGGTGCGTGAGGCCTGCAGTTCCATGAGCGCAAGAAGTGCGTGGGCTTCTGTCTCGTTGGGTATGAGTTGTGTGAGTATGCGTGTGATGCGGAGTGCTTCTTCGCAGAGTGCGGCGCGCATCCATTCGTCGCCGGAGGTTGCGGCGTATCCCTCGTTGAAGATGAGGTAGACGACGAGGAGGACGGATTCGACCCTGCGTTGTAACTCTTCGCCGCGTGGTGTTTCGAAGGGGACGTGCGCTTCCGTGAGCGTCTTCTTGGCGCGAACGATGCGCTGTGCGAGTGTCTTTTCCGGCACGAGGAAAGCACGCGCAACTTCTGCCGTGGTGAGGCCGCCGATGAGTCGCAATGTGAGTGCGATGCGACCTTCCACGGCGAGTACTGGATGACATGCGGTGAAGATGAGGCGGAGTACGTCGTCTTCAATGACCTGATCGAGTGCGTGGTCGAGGGCATGTGAGAGTTGCTGCTGTTGCCACTCGAGTTCGCGCGCGATCTCTTCGTGCTTTTGCATGAGCATGCGACCACGGCGGAGGTGGTCGATGGCGCGTCGTTTGGCTGCGGTCATGAGCCATGCTGCGGGGTTTGATGGAACGCCTTCTTCCGGCCACACTTCGAGGGCGGTGATGAGTGCGTCCTGCGCGAGTTCTTCTGCGATGCCGACGTCGCGCGTGACGCGGGCGATGGCAGCGATGAGGCGTGTGGATTCCATCTTCCACACGGCCTCAATCGTTTTGCGGATGTCGCTCATGCGTTATCGGATGTTGTTCTTGAGTTGTTCGAAGCCTTCCGCGGCTTTCTGAACGTCTTCCGGGAAGTCAGATATTTCCTGGATCTGGCGGACTTCGATGATCCCATTTTCGCCAAAGGGGGCTCGCTTGGCCCATTCAATGGCTTCTTCTCGCGAGCGTACCTGAATGATCCAATAGCCACCGATGACTTCTTTGGATTCTGCAAAGGGGCCGTCGGTGACGGTGGGTTTGCCATTGTGGGTGAAGGAAACGCGTGCACCGGTGGAGGGAGGCAGGAGGCCATCGAGAGCGAGCAGAACGCCTGCCTGCTGCAGTGCCTTGTTGTACTCCATCATTTTGGCTACGACTTCGGCGGTAGGGGCTGCATCGGGTGCAGCGGATTCGTAGCCTTTGGGAATTACGATCATCATGAAACGCATTTATGTTGCTCCTTATTTCAGGTTCTGCAGAGTAGGCGTACTTAGTTGGATTTTCTTTGCGGGCGCATTCTCAGGAACTCTCGCACTTCGACGGGCACGCGGCAGGCGATGACGGCTTTGCGCGCCCAGGCGAGTGCTTCGTCCATGTCGGCGCATTCGAGAATCCAGAAGCCGCCGATGTATTCCTTTGCTTCAAGGTAAGGGCCGTCGGTGACGGAGACGTTGCCATTGGGTTGTTTGCGCAGGGATTTTGCGTGGTCTGGCGATGCGAGGCCACCGGCGAAGAAGCGAGCACCTGCGGCGTCCATCTCTTCGTTGAGCGCGCTGATGTCGCGGATCATGTCGTCGCCTTCGAGCGACGGGTCGTAGTTGTTGGGGTGCTGCACTGCAACGAGGAATTGCGGCATAACTTCTCCTGTTTTTGGCCGGTTGATGCCCGCCATTACTTTGTCGACGAACGGGGGAAACGTGATTCGACACGGATTCGGAAAATAATTTGGCGTGCCTGAGGACGGCTTCACGCGCTTGGGAAGAAGCTTATCTGTTTGGCTTGTGGAGGCGCGTCATTTTGCCAGCTCTTAAACAAAGCAGGTGACAGTCGTAGGGCGAGAAAGGTTACACTCAAACCCGTGAAAACCAAGATTCTTTTTGCCTCTCTGTTGGCTGCCGCGCTCGCCTCGACTGTCTCTGCGCAAGACTCCAAAGCATTCCTGGGTCGCTGGGACATGACGGTTACGCCTGCTACCGGTAAGGCGTATCCGCAGTGGATTGAGCTGACCGACAACGGCGGCAGGTTGGAAGGCAAGTATCAGCCGCGTGGTGGCGCATGGCATGCAATTTCCGATGCCAACGTGGACGGCGACAAGCTGGTGCTGGCTGTGGAGCCTGCGGGCCGCGGCCCGGCGGTGACGTGGGAGTTGACGTCGCCCAGCGCGGGCAAGCTGGTGGGTGTGGAGAAGCGTGGCGGTGAGGCCGATGGCTCGTCGCTGGCAGGTGTGACGGCTCCGAAGCTGGATCGCCCGATGCCAAAGAAGTGGACGAAGCCGCGTCCGATTTTCGATGGCAAGGATCTGAATGGCTGGGAGCCGATTGGCGCCGTTGATAACAACAAGTGGGTGGCTCGCGATGGCGAACTGGTGAATGACAACCCGGAAGTTCCGGGCCAGCGTATGAAGCCTGCTGCCAACATCAAGACGACGGAGAAGTTCCAGGACTTCAAGTTGCACATTGAAGTGAACTGCCCGGAGGGTGGCAACAGCGGTATCTATCTGCGTGGTCGTTATGAGCTGCAGGTGGGCACGGAAGGTGGCAAGCTGCCGACGCACGAGATGGGTGCGATCTATAGCTGGTATCCGCCGCCAGCAGGTGCAGAAAACAACCTGGGTAAGTGGACCAGCTACGATGTGACGCTGGTGGGTCGCCATGTGACGGTGTATCGCGATGGCAAGCTGTACCACGACAATGTGGAACTGCCTGCTCCGACGGGTGGTGCGCTGGACAGCAATGAAGCTGAGCCGGGACCGTTCTATCTGCAGGGAGATCACCACGGCGTGATTCAGTATCGGAACATTACGATCTCTGAGCCTGCGAAGTAACTCGATCTTTCGCAATGCAAGATGCCCGGCTGCTTGATTCGCTGCCGGGCATCTTTGTTTTGGCCGGTGTGTGTCGTTCGTGGTTTGATTGTTGTTCTAAATTCACCGGGCTTTTGTGTGTGTTCTGGACAATAAGTGTCTGTACGTTTTGAGGAGCTTTTTATGATTCGCAAGTCTGTTCGTTGTTTCACGGTGCTTCTTCTTTGTGTTCTTGCTGGTAGAGCATTTGCGCAGAAGGCTGATCTTGCGTTTCTGAACAACAATCAGCCTGTGCTGGATGCGCATAACTGCTATCCATATGAGGGGCACTGGAACAATCGTGTGTATCGCGCACTGTCTTCGGGATTCCCGGTTTCGATTGAGCAGGATTTGGCCTGGTATGTGGATCCGGCTACGGACAAGGGGCGCGTTGTGGTTTCGCATACGCCGAAGCCCACGGGGCAGGAGCCGACGCTGCGCGATTACTTCTTTGAGCAGGTGCGTCCGACGATTGAAAAGGCGATCAAGGAAAACAAGAAGGACACATGGCCGTTGGTGGTGCTGCACTTTGACTTCAAGGACAATCAGCCAGCGCTTCTGCATGCTGTGTGGGACTTGTTGAGTGAGTATCAGCCGTGGCTTTCTACTGCGGTGCAGACGGATGATCCGCATAAGATTTCGAAGATGGATCGCAAGCCGATTCTTGCCATCACGGAAGAGAGTGATGAGCAGGCGAAGGTGTTCAATGATGCGGTGCCGGTTGGCGGTAAGCTGCTGCTGTTTGGATCGGCGCATTCCGTGGAGGCACCTGCGGGGATGACGGCTGCGCAGCGTATGCACTGGCAGGCAACGGCTGCTCCGGAGGCGATGTTGACGGAGCGTCCGACGAACTATCGGCGTTGGTCGAACAACTCGTGGTTTGCGGTGGAAGAAGGTGGTCAGCACAAGGCTGGCGATTGGACTGCTGCGGATCAGGCGCGGTTGAAGGCGCTGGTGGATCATGCGCACGCGCTTGGGTATTGGATTCGTTTCTATACGATTGATGGATTTGATCCGACAGAGCCGAATGATAAGAACGGCTGGGGGCAGGGTTATAACTTCGGATCGCTGGATGCGGGGATGTTGCGGATGAAGGGCGCGATTGCTGCGGGTGTGAACTTCATCGCAACGGATCAGTATGAAGTGCTGGCTCCGCTGCTGAAGCAGAACTCGCAGTCGCTGCGACCTGCGGCGACGAGTTTCTCTGCGAAATAAATCTCTTGCGGGTGTAGGCTCAACGCACGATGCTTCTTCGTAATCTTGATCTGGATACTTTGCGGACGTTGGTGACGACGCATGATGTGGGTGGTTTTGCGCAGGCTGCGGAGCGGCTGGGACGAACGCCATCCGCGATCAGTTTGCAGATGAAACGTCTGCAGGAAGAGTTGGGGACGCCGCTGTTTCGCAAGCAGGGTCGTGTGCTGAAGCTGACAGAGGCGGGGCAGACGGCGCTGGGATATGCGCGCCGGATGCTGGCGTTGAACGATGATCTGTTGCAGACGATGCAGGGCGTGACGCTGGCGGGTACGGTTCGCATTGGTGCGCCGCAGGATTTTGCCTCGGTGTTGCCGGATGCCTTGCGGCAGTTCACAACGCTGTATCCGCGAACGCAGGTGGAGCTGCGCATTGAAGGTAATGGCGCGCTGATTGAGGCGTTGGATAAAGGACAGCTTGATGTGGCGCTAACGATTGGTTTCGCGGATCGTAAGGACGCTGTGCTGTTGGGCGAGTTGCCAGTATTGTGGATTGCGAGTCGCGGCTTTCGTATGCAGGAGGCTGCTTTACCTCTGGCGTTGTTGGGGCCGCAGTGCGCGTTTCGCAAAGCTGCGGTGCAGCATCTGGAAAGTGCTGGAATCCCGTACCGTATTGCGGCCACCAGTCCCAGTCTTGATGGGCTTTGGGCGGCGCTACAGGGTGGGCTTGGCATTACGGCACGTACTGCGATGCAGTTGCCGTCTGCGCTTACTGCGAGTAAGTCGCTGCATCGGTTGCCGGTGCTGCCGGCCTTTCCGGTGGCGTTGCATCGCAGTATGAACACCACCGATATTCCGGCGGTGGATGCTTTGCATTCGCTGCTGGTTGCGGCTACGCAGGGCGTGCTGGCTGGGTTGGCTTATCCCGAGCATTTGCGCATTGTGAAGAAGGCATAAGCGCCGCTTACGTGATGCGTGAAAAGAATCAAATTGTGCGGCAGACAGAGTGCGACTAAGTTTGACTGCATGAAGATCAGCCGTATGCTTCTTGCTTCCGTCGCGCTGGCAGGTTCTCTTTCATCGTCTGCGCAAACGATGAAAGAAGTTCCACTGCCTGCGACCCAAAATCCCAATAACGCTATCCTTCCGATTTCCGGTGCAGTTTGGGTTGGAAACACGTTGTACGTGAGTGGATGGCTTGACCCGGACATGAAGTCGCATCCTGATACGACGTCGCAGACCGTCAGCATTTTTAAGGACCTGGAGAAATTTCTTGAAACGCAGAAGCTGACACTACGCAACGTGGCGATGGTGCGCATGTTCCTGGGGGGTGATCCTGCAAAGGACGGCAAGATGGACGTTGCAGGAATGACGGCAGGTTATACGCAGATCTTTGGCACCAAGGAATATCCGAATAAACCTGCACGTACTACGTTGCAGGTGGTGCTACCAGCAGGGGTGCGCGGTGCCCTGGTGGAAGTTGACTTAGTTGCTGTGAAGCTGAAATAGAAGGTGACCCACTTATGAAGAAATATGTCTCGCTTCTTGCGAGTGCGATGCTCTGTGTCTGCAACATGCATGCCCAGGCCAACGGCAGCAATCCGTTTGTTGGTCATTGGAAGTTAATTGCTGCAGATAAGTTACTGCCCGATGGAACACGTGTCTCTGACTATGGAACAGAGCCGCATGGGATGGCGATGTTTACTGCCGATGGCCACTTCATGATTGATGTTTTTCGCGATGTGCGGACGAAGTTTGCGGGCAAGGATCGTGAGAAGGGCAGCTTTGATGAGTACAAAGAGGCCCAGCTTAGTTCCAGTTGCAGCTTCGGCACTTATACCGTGGATACCGCCGCGAACAAGGTTACGCTGCATATTGACCGCAGCACGTATCCGAATGGCGATGATACGACGCAGGTTCGCGATTACGAGTTGAAGGGCGACACGCTTAGCTGGAAGGTGGCGCCGCGACCGGATGGCTCGATTCCGGTCACGGTCGTGCGTCGCATTGCACCTTAGCTGTGTGGATGGTCGCGCTGAAGAAAAAGTCATGGGCACGCATTTTGCGCGCCCATGACTTTTATGTGAAGAAGTTCGTTTTGTTCACTACTCGGATCTGGCGCTATGGCTTTCCGGTGTAGGCGATGCGCCAGATACGGCCCTTGTTGGAGTCGGCTACGTAGAGAGCACCATCGGGACCCACGGCTACGCCGACGGGGCGGTAGGCTGCGGTCTTAACGTTCTTATCCGCAGGGTTCGGACCCGCGAAGCCGTCTGCGAAGATGACCGGTGTGCCAGCTTTATTGCCCTTGAAGGGAACGAAGACGATATCGTAACCGGCCTGTCCTGAAGGGCCCTGAACGTCTGCGGCACCGTGCATGGCCAGGAAGGCTCCGCCACGGTAGAGGGCAGGAAACTGCTTCGCCTGGTAGAAGACAAGATCGAGCACGGCTGGCCGACGCGGCTGGAAGAATGCGGCTGCCGGCGTTGCGTAATGACCTTCAGTGGGTGCGGTTTTGCCGTCGCCACCGTACTCGGGTGCGAGAAGGAGAAGCTTCCGCGCACCGTCGTAGTAGGTGTAGGGCCAGCCCATGTCTGTAGATTTTTCAACGCGGAAAAGCTCATCTGCGATGACGTTGTCCTGGTCTTCGGTGACGAGGTCAGGGAAGGCGTCGTGCGTGGCATCGCGTCCGTGAGTCGCACTGTAAAGTGCGTCGCCGTTGCGCCAGTCGAGGCCGCTGAGGGTGCGGACGCCGGTGGCGAAGTGTTCGCCGTCGCTGAACTTCTGTCCGGTGCGGGAGTCGTCAAAGCTCCAGATACCCGCCCTGGTTGCGAGGGCGGGACAAGGCTTCAGGCCGGTGGGCTTTTCTCCTTTGGGGGTGTTGGGCGTGGCGCAGATGTTCATGCCAGCGTCGAAGGAGACGTAGAGCTTTCCTTTGCCGTCGAAGGCGATCATGTGGCCGGAAGGTGCGAGGCCCTCCACGATGGTTTGCGGTTCGGCGGTGGGCACGAGCGCATTGCCTTCGAGCGGGAAGCGATAGACGGCGGTGTTGGAAGAGGCGTAGAGCGCGCCCTTGTAAATGCGGATGCCCGTGCCCTGATCGACGCTGCTGAAGTGTTCGACCTGAGCCTGCTTGTGATCCGCGTCAAGGCGTAGCGCGAGGATGCCGGTAGATGGCTGCTTGCCGCCGTGGCGCGTGGAGATGTAGATGTCTCCGTTGCTGCGGATGGCCATGTGGCGGATCGAGCCTAGGCCTTCAGCGACTACCGTTGCGTGAAATCCGGCAGGAAGCGTGAGGCCGTCCGGCTCCGACGCGAAGAGGTTTCCAGTTGCGATGACCAGCGCCAGCGCAGCAAACGTAAGTTTTTTCATGGTGACAACCAGTATGGCTGTTCACGGTATGAAGACGCGCGGAGTGAATGAGTTTTTTTGTGAAGTTACGGATTGCAGCGTATGTTGGCGTGACGCAGCCACTGACGCTGCGTCACGACCGTGACGGTGAGTTTGTCTTACTGCTTGGGAGCGCCGGTGTAGTAGCCGTCGCGGTATTGGAGGATGAGTTTCTTCTGCTTGGGGATGTCGACGGTGAGGCGATGGTAGCCGTCGTCGTTGTTTACGGGTGAGAAGCCAAGGCGGTACTGGCTGCGGAGTTCTTCGGCGATGTCCTTGTAGATGTCGGCGACGGTGTATTTCTTGGTGACTTCAAACATGCGGCCGCCGGTTTCTTCGGTCATGCGTTGCAGTATCTTCTTGCCGTCGTTGTGTTCGCGGTTGCCCTGATCGCCCATGCGTCCGCCACCGCCGGGGAAGCCGCCGCGTCCGCCGGGAAAGCGTCCGGGGAAGCCGTTGCCGTAGCCGCCGTGGTCCTGTTCGCCTTTGTAGTAAATGGCGTAGACGGTAAAGTCTGCACGTTGCGCGGCTTCGATGGCGTCGGTGAGGGATTCGCGGCTGCCGCGGTCGTCGCCGTCGGTGAGCAGGATGAGGGCGCGGCGCGTGGGGCCGGTGGGTTTCGCGTCCTTGGCGGGTTTGGGCAGGACTTCAGTGGAGGCGAGATAGACGGCGTCGTAAAGGAGCGTGCCGCCACCTGCTCCTCCGCGCTGGCCACCGCCTCCCTGACCGCGACCGCCGCCATGACGGCCTTGTCCGTAACCACCGTTGTTGCCATAGCCGCCGTTGTTGCCGGAGTTGCCGCTGTTGTCCTGCGAGTTGCTGCCGTTGTCGTTGCGGTCGTTCTGATTGAACTGGGGCTTGTCCTGACGGTCGCCGTCGATTTTTTGCAGAGCGGCTTGCAGTTTGGGCATGGAGCTTGTCACGTCTGCAAGGAGGTCTGCCTGACGACCGAACTGGATGACGAAGGCTTTGTCGCGGTCGGGCTGGAGCATGTTGTCGAGGAAGGATGAGGAGGCGGTGCGCTCGGCGTCGAGGACGGTGCGCTGGCTGCCGCTGACGTCGACCATGAGGCCGAGGGTGAGGGGCAGGTTGTTTTCCTTGTCGAAGTAACGGATGTTCTGCGATTTGGCGTCGACGGTGAGGGTGAAGTCGTCCTTGGTGAGGGTGCGGACGAGCTTTTCTTTGCTGTCGCGGACGGTGACGGGGACCACGACGAGGCGGGCGTCGACGTTCAGCGTTTGTGTCTGGGCTTCTGCCTGCGCAGCGCTTTGGGCCAAGGCAGGCAGGGGGAACGCAAGCAGAGAAGCGCACACAAGAGCGGCAACAGGCGCGGAGTATCGCATGAACGATTGGACGTGAGTGATGAGGGGAAGGCTACACGTTATGTTGGCACTTCGTGCTGTTCCGTATGTCGTTCCGTGGGCGCGGTTTTGTTTTTTGCGGCTCTCGCGTGGGTTGTAGAGAGGTGAAGGGAATGCAGGTCCTTCGGCTTCACTTCGTTTCGCTCAGGATGACGATTCTTCGAATCGTATGAGCTTCGCTGGGACGACCTTTGGTCGTTTGATCGCGGTTTTTGTGGCTGGAAGGTTTGAGCGATGGTGGCGCGCGGAAGTGCGTGGGGATTCTTCGCTTCGCTCAGAATGACGGTCTTTCAGACCGTTTGATCGTGCATTGCACGATACCCACTTCGATGAACACGAAATGGAGACACCATCCTTATCGCTTATCCCTTGTCGGTCTAGTGCGAGGTGATGGCGTTGGCGATGCCGTCCCAGAGATTGAGGCGGGATTGGAGGGCGAAGGTGGCGGCTTGTTCGGCTTCGTGCCACTTTTGCTGGTCGTTGCCGCAGAGTTCGGCGATCATGCGGAGGGCCATGGGGCCGTGTTCTTCGCCGTCGACTTCGATGTGGCGTTCGAGGTACCAGAGGAAGGTGTCGAGATTGCCGCCGAGGTCGCGGTTGAGGTCGCGCACGAAGCCTTTGAACATGGCCGGGATGAGGTCTTCGCGGCCGAAGGTGAAGGCTGCGGCGGTGGTGTGGAGCTTTTCTTCGCTGAGGATGTGGAAGGTGTCGCGGACGAAGAGTTTGGCCGGTTCGGGGGCGTGGCTGCCGCGGACTGCCTGATGCAGGTCGGCGCCGTCGCGCAGGGCGAAGATGAGGCGGTCGATGGCGGTGGTGTCGGCTCCGCACTGCTGCATGGCGAGCAGGTACAGCTCGAAGTGGCTTAGGGATTTGCCCTGATACACGTCGGTTTCTTCGCCGAGGACGATCTCGTTGACGAGGCGGCGGCTCTCGGGGAATGTGCTCGGGATCCATGGGGTGTCGACGCAGGTGAGGCCGCGCTGGAGCGCTTTGAGCAGGCTCATGAAATCCCACACGGCGAAGACGTGCGACTCCATGAAGGTGTGCAGATCAGCGAGTGTGTGGAAGGAGCTGTAGAGGCGGTGGTTTGCGAGCTGGTCGTAGAACGGCTTCAGCCTGGCTTCAAGGGCTTCGATTTGCGTCATGGTTTCGGTCATTTTGCGGCTACCTTGAAGGGCAATGCGTTCTGGTCGAGGCGGCGGAGGAAGTCCCAGGAGTAGATGCCGCTTTCGTGGCCGTCGGCCCACTTGAACTTGATGGCGTAGCGGCCGATAGGTTCGGCGCTGAGCGGCTTGGCAGGCGGCGTGTAGATGGGGAAGAGGGCCTTGGGCGCGGGGCGCGGTTCGCCGAGGGCGCGGCCGGTCTTCTCGCGTTCTTCATGGCAGGTGGCGCAGGGGCAGGCGTCGCGGAGATAGGGGAAGGTCCACCTGGAGTGGTGGCCGTCTTTCCAGGTGATCTCCATGCCGGTGCCGTTGGTGATGTCGACCTTGACCTTGGCGGGGCTGATGGCGGCAGGGGGCAGCGGCTGGTCGGTGGCGGCGGTGCGCTCACTCTCCTCGCGGCTGATCATGCGAATGCCTTCGTGACTCATACTTCTAATTCTCTTCCTATTAGTGGGCCGGATGCAGGTTGCGGTAGAAGAAATAGCCGCTGACGGCGAATCCAACGGCGATAACGAGGGTGCGCATGGTGCTCTGCGGCAGCTTGCGGGCGTAGTGCGCGCCGATGTAGCCGCCGAGAGCAGCCGCGACCATGGCGATGAAGCAGTAATGCCAGACGACAGCGCGCTCTGCGATGAAGGTGATGACTGCGGAAAGATTGGAAATGCAGGCGACGAGGACCTTCATGCCGTTGAGTTGGTGCATGTCGTCCATGCCAAGAAGTGCGAGCAGAGCCATGACCATGAGGCCGCCGCCTGCTCCGAAGTAGCCGATATACAGGCAGATGGGCAGCAGAAGCGGGAAGATGGTAAGTGGTCGTACCCGCTTTTCAATGTGCGGGTGCTGGGTTTCCTTGTTGAGCCAGCGGCTGATGCGGGCGGAGAAAAGAAAGAGCAGCGTGGCGGAGAGGATCATCCAGGGCAGGACGTAGAGGAAGAATCGCTGGGGCAGGCGGAGCAGAAGGAGTGCTCCGCCGACACCGCCTACGATGGAGGCGACGATGGCAGCGAAGACGAGTTCGCGGCGTAGGTCGTTGCGCAGCTTGAGGATGCTGGTGAGCTGGCCGGGCCAGATGGCGACGGTGTTGGTTGCGTTGGCCTGCACCGGAGGGATGCCCATGCCAAGCATGGCGGGGAAGCTGAGGAATGATCCGCCTGCGGCTGCCGCGTTGATGGCACCGGCTGCCAGCGATGCCACCACCAGCAGGATGTAATGGGCGTGCGTGGACAGCATTGTGGGCATCATTTCCATTTTACCGAGCGGTTTGCGGCATTCCCGGAAGCTGGTTCATAGGTTGAGAGGAAAGCAGGTCCTTCGACT
>NZ_JAEDXV010000050.1:0-16423 GCF_036877645.1 Terriglobus sp. ADX1 | reverse complement strand
ACGTCGGTAGCTCTCCTGCGTCGAAAACGATCACGGTTACAAACCTTGGTTCGGGAAGCTATACCTGGACAGCAACCAGCAGCGCATCGTGGTTAAGCGCATCGCCTGCCAGCGGATCGTCTGGCGCTACTGTCACTGTGAATGTAAACAGCACCAGCCTGGCACCAGGCACCTACACGGGCACCATCACTGTCAGCTCTTCAACAGCCGCTTACAGCCCATATGTTGTCAGCGTATCGCTCACTGTGATCCCAAGCACTGCTTCGTTGGTAGCGAGCCCAACCTCGCTTTCCTTTACTCAGCAGGTTGGAACCACTACGTCATCTGCTTCACAAGCGATCTCGATCACCAACCCCAGCACGACAAACGTCAGCTGGACCGCCAGCACCAGTGCGTCATGGATGTCTGTGACACCTGCCAGCGGCGGAACACCCGGGACACTGAACATTGCTGTCAACGCCGGCTCGCTCGCGGTGGGTACTTACAGCGGTACGGTCACCGTCTCGTCCACATCGCCATCACTTACTCTCCTGATCCCGGTCACCTTTGCGGTTACCGCTGCTCCAGTCACCCTCTCCACCTCAAACCTGAATTCGTGGACGATATCGCCACTTGGCGGTCTCTCTGGATGGTCCAGCACTGGTTCAGCATTGCGCTACAACGGAGCTGGCATTGCTCCTATCTATGCGGGCACGGCCGGCTGGATGGATTACGATCTGGCCGTCAATATGACCATGCCAGTCTCAAACTACCCTGGCGGTTTCCGCGGTCGCGTGAATCCAGTTGACGGATCGGGCTATGCAGTATGGTTCTATCCTTCCGACCACACGATTAATTTGTACAAGGTCGTCAACTGGAATATCTCAAACGGTTACACGCTGATTGGCACTTACAACCAGCTGCTCTTTGATGCAAACCCACATACCTATGGCCTCTCGATGCACGGCAGCACCCTGACGGTATCGCGGGATGGAGTGCAGCTAATCACCGCAACAGATTCCACCTATACGTCTGGAGTAGTAGCACTTGATCCATCCAATCAAGTAGTGACCTACAACTCTGTAGTTGTCTCCAACGCAAGCACGCTACCAACAACCGTCTCGGCATCGCCAACGTCGTTGACCTTCAACGCTGTACCGGGTGCAACCGCAACGGCACAAACTGTCAGTCTGACGTCATCGTCAGGCAGCGTATCGTGGACCGCGTCAACCAACGCGGCATGGCTGACGGCTGCACCGGCGTCGGGGACCTCTACTCCGGCCACCATTGCAGTCACTGCCAGCGCAGCAACTTTGAGTGCTGGCTCTTACACGGGAACACTAACACTGACTCCATCAATTGGCAGCCCAGTACAGATCCCTGTAACGTTCACGGTGACGTCTCAACCCACGGCCACTATTAACGCTGTTCCCTCTTCTCTCTATATGTTCAGTCCAGTTGGAACATCGCCAACTGCCCCAACCCTGTCTGTCCAGAACAGCGGCACAGGATCCATGCCGTGGACTGCTTCTAGCAATGTCTCCTGGCTTACCCCTTCACCCGCTTCTGCTTCTGCTCCTGGACCGCTGTCTCTGACTCCGTCCACGTCGGCACTGCCAGTGGGCACGACGGTAGGCAACATTACTTTAAGCTCAACCAATGCCACGGCCACTCTTACTGTTCCTGTAACACTCACGATTGGCAATCTGCTGTTCCAGGATCAGTTTGCGTCCGGCTCAACGCAATGGACGCCATCACCGTTGGGCTACGCTTCAAACTGGAGCGTAGCCAACGGATCCTTCAACTACAACGGTGGCGGACATACTCAGCAATATGCTGGAAGCCAAAGCTGGACAGACTACACCCTGTCGGTTGATGTAAAACTCTCCAACGTTTCCAACTATCCCGGCGGCATCCGTGGACGTGTCAATCTCACAACCGGAGCATCCTACGCTGTCTGGCTCTATCCAGCGGATAACACGATCAAGCTCCTGCGCTCCACGGCATGGGCAATCGACTCTCCTGGTCTGGCCGTTCTAGGACAGTCACCCACGATGCTGCTCGACACCAACAAGCACACCGTACGCATGCAGTTCGTCGGCAGTCAGATTCGGGTGTACTACGACAACACTCTGGTCATTTCTACAACGGACAGCACCTTGACTTCGGGTGGTATTGCACTCGATGTCTCCTCGCAACCCATCTCCTTCAGCAATGTAGTGGTTCAACAGTAAGGGTCCCCACGATAATGTCGACCTCAACTCTCGCGACAGATTACATGCGCAATGAAGCGAACCAGCTCCCTGAGCGACCGGCGATTATCTTGCCGGTCGCCCTCGGCGCCGCCTCACTCAGCATCTGGACTTGGCTTGCTTTTCTTCGCCATCATGGAGTCGCAGGAGCATTGCTGGCAGCGGTTGTCTTCGCTGGCACATTCACACTGCTCGCATTGAGCCCCTCTCTTTCTAAGGTCTTTCATAAAACAGCAACTCCCACGCTGAGACGCGAACTTGCGCGTTGCTCCTCGGTCTTTGTTTTTCTTCTCTTCTTCATTCCGGAATACATGGGCAGGGTTCGCCCGCCTGTCGTGCGCTCAGCGATCTTATTCTTTGTCTTCACTGCCCTATGGGCTGCACTCTTCTACGACAGCCTCCAGGGAGCTGAATCAATAGAGGAAGAAACTCCTCGTAAACGCAATTGGCCAATCCTCGAAGCAGTCATCCTCTTTGCCGGACTCACTTATTTTGCAATTCAAAAGTATCTGGTATTTGGATATGTCGGGCAGGACCTCGCCTATTTCGCTCAGATCATGCACACCACACTGCATGGTCATCTATTCTGGGGTTCGCTGCTGCAGGACTTGCTCTATTCGCATACGGTCACGACAGATTTCGCTGGGCATAACTCGCCCATCATGTTCCTGTTTCTTCCGTTCTATGCGATCTTCCCGAGCCCTGTAACCCTGCTGGCTCTTCGCAATGTCGTGATGGTTGCGTGCGCATATCCCGTATTCCGCATTGCGAAATTGTCCACCACGGATCGCGCAGCACGCGTCTGGGCCGTCGCCTTCCTGCTTGTGCCCGTGATTCTGTATCAATCCGTCTTCGACTTTTATCCTCTGAGTTTCGTGGCGCTTCCGGTACTGTTCACGATTCTTTATTACCTTGAGGGGAAATTCCGCCCGTTCGCTGTAAGCCTCTTCTTCACCCTTATGGTGCGAGAAGATCTGGCGCTCTTTGCAGTGTGCCTGGCCGTCGTCGCATTACTGCAGCGTAAGCAACTGCGTTGGATCGCAACGCCTCTGATTGCAGGACTAGCGTGGGGCATCTTCTCCTATAAAGTCGTACTCCCACACGCGTTGAACGGTGCATCGTTCGTCACCGATGCCTGCTTTAGCCATCTGGGGGCGACTCCCACGGAAATGCTGACCCACGTATGCAGCAGTCCTCAGACCACCATTCTGACGCGCAACAACATCGTCTACCTCAAGCAGTTGCTGACACCCACAGGGCTTCTTCTGCCGTTCGGTAGCTCTCTCGTCATCGCATCATTCCCTTTCCTGGCTATCAACCTTCTCGCTGGCGCCGGTAAGTGCATTACGACTGTTATCTATGCACAATACTCAGTAGTTCCGGCCACAGTGCTGTTCATCGCTGCGCTCCTCTTTTCCACAAACAGCAAGAGCAAACTAGCCCACATGTCACGGCTGCGTCTCAGTGGTTCTCGCGTAGCTCCTTTGATCACCCTCGCACTAACGGTCGCGACACTTGCGTTCGCCACTGGCCGAGCACAGTTCGATGAAATTGCAACCCAACCGTGGGGTGCAGAAGCACATAAGGTTGCGGCAATGATTCCTTCAGGGGCGTCACTCGCCGCGCCGCGCTATATGCTTCCCGCGGTTGCGAATCGCGATTGTCTGTATCAGACACACCGGCTCTATCAATATCACCACCCGGTTTATGAGTATCTGGTCCTCGACAAAGAATGGAAGCATATCAACGCAGCTGGTGAATATGAAACTGCCTATCGCGCGCTGTTGGCATCGGCTCCAGTAGACCCGCGCTTCCAGGTGGTATACGAATCACCGGCTTTTCTAGTGCTGCGTGATCCAGCGGTGCATGGCCTCGGCTGCTTCCCGACCACAACCGAGGGGCAACAATGACTCGCAAGCCAGACTTCATCCGAGATATCGGAAATTACCTTGTTGGCCGTGGGTCGCTAATCCTTCTTGGATTCGTTACATTCCCTCTACTCACACGTGTTCTTCCTGTTGAGCAATACGGCATCCTGTCACTGACCTTCCGGCTGGTACTGTTGCTTGTTGTCCTATCAAAGTGTGGCCTGCAATACTCCGCAGCACGCTTCTATGACGCAACCAAGTCAGATGCTGCGGGACAGCGCAGGTTTTATTCGACACTGCTCATCGGGCCAGCAATCACATCGCTGCTTTTTTCTGCGATTTATGTGGGTGTGCTTTTTAGCAGTTCGGCGCTGCGTACCGATCAGCAACTCTTTCACTGTCTGCTGCTCGCTCCCGTCGCGGTCGTCTTGCGGACACTACAGTCAATGCTTCTCAGCTTCCTGCGAAACGAAGGCAGGAGCCGTCTCCATACCATCGTTGAAGTCATGACAAAGGTCACAACGATGGTTGGCCTCATCGCGCTTGCTGTCGCTGGCCAACACAGAGCATTTCCCGTAGTACTCGCAACCATGACGGCCGAGGCCATCGTCGTCGCAATTCAATTGGGAGATGTTCTGCGTCGAGGCCTGATCCATCCCTCTGCTATCGACTGGGATCTCATCCGCGCGAGCCTCATGTTCGGGCTGCCTCTCATCGCATACGAACTCTCCAGCCTCGTCTTGGATTCTGCAGACCGCATCATTGTTCAGCGCTACATGGGCGACCACTCTCTGGGGTTGTACTCGGCAGCGTACAGCATCTCAGGCTATCTGCAGGATGTCGTCATGACACCGCTGAATCTGGCCCTTTTCCCTATCTATATGCGTCTCTGGAACGAAGAGGGCAAAGAAGCGACATCGCGCTTCCTTTCCCAATCACTTTCCTGGTTTGCGGTGATCGCGCTGTTCATTGTCGGACTGTCAACACTCTGCGCAGGTGACGCGCTTGTATTCCTTGCATCCAACCGATTCGCTGGTGCAGAAGGACTGCTCAAAGTGCTCGTCCCTGCACTGATGGTCTATGCTTTGCACATTTTCTTCAATGTCGGCTTGGTACTGCAGAAGCGCACCACACTGCTTGCAATCATTGTCGTCATTGCAGCGGCTATCAATATTGCCGCCAACTTCCTCTGGATCCCACGCTATGGGTTAATGGGTGCCGCAGCTGCGACATTCCTTAGTTACGCAGTCATGGTCGTAACTCTGATCATCGTGAATCGCACGATCCTTCCCTTGCACATAAATCCGGCTCTCGCTATCAGTGCATTGCTCGCGCTGCTATGCGCCTATCCACTGCCCACCTTTATTCACTCGCGGTGGCTCATCGCACAGCTACTGGGACGCGCTGCCGCATACAGCGGCGTCTTTGCCGGGTGTTTCTTCATCCTGTCAGCAGATTTCCGCAAGATCGTAAAGAAAGCTCTCGCGAAGTTATCCATAGGCACGATCGCACCGTTGCGAGTTCCTTCAACCGCAGCGACAGGAGAAGGAGGCGCAGAATGATCTTGGAGACGACTTCACCCGGTGCGCTAACAAGCATACGTGCAATCGCGATGTATTCCGCGGTCGTTGCAGGAGCTCTCGCAACGATCCTATGGAAATCTGAGATAGGCATCTACCTGCTCTCAGTTCTACTGCCGTTACAGACGACACGCTACCACCTGCACGCGTTCCCGCTCGGCTCAAACATCGTAGACATCTTAATCCTCTGCACATTGCTTGGTAGTGTTCTACGTCCGCAAGCGCCACTGCTACGAAGAACATCTGTCCTGGCATTCCTTGGGCTCATGTGCGGCTTTTACTATCTATCACTGTGGCGAGGCGCCTTCTATCTAGGTGGATCGTTCCCTGTCTGGTTTAGCGATACGCGCCTGGTGGACTACAAGAACTTCATCGTAATGCCGCTGCTTGTTGTTGCTGTCACCAGAACCATTCGCACGCGTAAGCAAATCGCAATCATCATCGCGCTCTGTTGCGTAACGGCCCTCGCTGTCGATTTCAGCTATCTAAGAAGCGCAGCCGGGCGTGATTTTTCGCACTACGCAGAAGAGACAAGAGACGCCGGCCCTCTGGGATATGCAGGAGAGAATGGCTTAGCCTCCTATCTTGTAGAGGCCACGGCATTCTTGTTACCACTGCTGGCGCTCAAGGGTAAGCCCCTGATACGCGCCGGCATCGTGCTTGTGGTGGCTGCAAACACTACCTGCATTCTGTTTTCCTACTCGCGAGAAGCCTACCTCGCTTTGGCATTAGTCCTCTGCTTCCTGGCAGTCGTGAAGATTCGGTGGCTCTTCATTCCGATTCTCCTGCTCGTTGTGTCCTGGCAAGCCATACTGCCTCTTGCGGTGCAAGAGCGAATCGCCATGACTTATACGAAACCAGACCCGGGACAGTCCGCAGCACTGGACGCATCCGCGCAGGAACGCGTGATGCTTTGGACAGACGCGATAAATATGTTCCGAGCCAATCCGGTGATTGGCACCGGTTTCCTGACGTATGCGGAGATGGGTCGTGTCGGTTCGTATAAAGACACACATAACTTCTATCTGAAGATGCTGGTAGAAACAGGGCTCTCCGGCCTGCTTCTCTTCCTGGTACAACTTCTCCTATTCACTCGGACAGGCCTGCAACTGTTCAGTCGTGCCAGAGATTCCTTTCTCTCATTGGTAGGCCTTGGTTTTGCATGTTTGATACTGACTGCAGCCATCGTCAACTTCTTTGGTGATCGATGGATGTTCATTCAGGTTGATTCCAACCTTTGGATTCTGCTCGGATGCACGCTCTGCGGTATCTCCATCGCAAGTGCTAAGACCTCTGCAGCCACTGAGAAAACGGTGCGGAAGACGATAAAACGTGATCCCTGGCACACAGCGAATCCGCCACTCATTCATGGAGATGCAGCCGTATGAAGCCCGCATCATCACAATCCCGCTCCGTAATGTTCATCATCGACCAGCTAACAGAGCTGGGCGGCGCAGAGCGCATGATGTTCGCTCTTGCGCGTTCTCTCCCAGAGCGCGGATACAAAGTTGCTGTGGTCACCCTGCGGGATAATCCGAGTCCCGAGGCATACAAGCTTGTCGATGAAATTACCGTGTTACCAACGCGTTCCTGTCTCTCAGCACAGGGCCTGCAAACCTTAAGCCGTTTGCGCGAAATGATCCGCGAGCGCAATGTATGTCTCGTACAAACATATTTCGAAAGCGCCGACCTATTTGGCGCCATCGCAAGCCGACTCGCCGGTGTTACGACGATCTGCTCCAGCCGTCGCGATATGGGAATCTTGCGGACGGCAAAGCATAACCTGCTCTATCGGCTTCTGACTCCGCTGTATAGCCATGTGTTTGCTGTTTCAGAGAAAGTGGCACGATGGCACCGAGAGAAAGATCGCATCACGTCTGGGAAAATTTCCATCGTGCATAACGGCGTCGCACTAGAGCGCTATGAGCTATCGCCACATGCTTCGGAATTACGGCATGCACATGGCATTCCCAGCGACGCGTTTCTTGTCACGACCATTGCAAATATCAATCCGTGGAAAGGTGTCGACGTCTTTATCAAGGCGGCGTCCATCGTCCATCAACACAATCCCAAAGCAATGTTCGCCATTGCTGGCGATTGGACTGATCGCGAACACCTGCAGCAATTGCGCGATTTGGTGACTGAATCGAACCTGGAAGGTTGCGTTCGTTTCCTTGGTCGTGTGGAAGACATTCCTGGCTTGCTTCATGATTCCGATGTATTCGCACTACTCTCGCGCACGGAAGGATTTCCCAATGTAGTCATTGAGGCCATGGCTGCAAGACTTCCAGTGGTTGCGACCGATGTCGGTGGCACATCCGAAGCGGTGTCAGATGGCGTAACCGGCTACCTTGTTCCAAACGAGGACTACCAGGCCGCCGCAGATCACATCGTCGCGCTCATGAATGACAGAACGCACCGATCCTATATGGGCAATGCTGCTCGTGAGCTTGTGGAATCACGCTTTTCAATTCAGGCAATGGTTTCGCAACATGTGGAGGTGTACGATGCACTTCTTGCTACATAGTGCGCTGGATGTATCGCCGTGGTCTGTTCTCTTCTGGACATGTGCAGCTGCCATTGGCTACGCCTACGTCGGGTATCCCGTACTGCTCTGGGTTGCCACACGTTTCAAGAAACCGCACGCACCGGCACCATCCACAGTTCCTACATTGACGCTTCTAATCTGCGCGCATAATGAAGCAGCAAACATCGGTAGAAAACTTCTTCAGTGCCTCGCATTGAACTATCCAAAGGAGAAACTGCAGATTCTGGTCGCTTCAGACGGATCGACCGATGAAACCGATGACATCGTTCGATTCTTTGTTTCCGAAGGTGTAGAACTCATCTCCATCCCGCAACAGGCGGGTAAGACAAATGCACAAAACATTGCTATGCGAAGCGCGACTGGAGAGGTCGTCGTTTTCTCCGACGCCACGACGGAATATCATCCGGATGCATTGCAATATCTGGCAGGTGTCTTTGCCGATCCGAATGTTGGCGCGGTTTCAGGAAGATATACTTACTGCGATCTCAGCAGCTCATCCGTAGGCGAAGGCTCGCGCGCATATGCTGGCTATGACAACCAAATCCGTCAGATGCAGTCAGCAGCAGGAAGTCTCACCGGATGCTGTGGCTGCATTTATGCAGTAAAAAGAAGCCTATATACACCTCTTGATCCCGGCATTATCAGCGACCTTGTAGAGCCAATGCATGTATTGCTGCAAGGCGCGAAGGTGAAATTCGAGCCGCGCGCTCTTGCACGTGAAGACGTTGGCCACAATGCAGGCAAAGAATTTTCAATGCGCGTTCGTGTCATTGCGCGTGCCTTGACTGGTCTCGCAAGTGTGCGCCAACTCCTCGCACCCTGGAAACATCCGTGGATCGCGCTGCAGCTTTTCTCTCATAAGCTATTGCGATACGCCGTCCCTCTTTTTCTGATCGGCATGCTCGCATCATCGTGGATGTTGCGAACATCGACAGTGTATGCCGTAATTCTAGCGCTACAGCTTGCTTTCTATGCCATCGCGGCCCTGGCGGCAATGGTGCCCGCACTTCAAAAGAAAAAGGGCCTTTCATTACCGATGTACTTCTGCGTGATGAATGCAGCTGCCTTATGGGGAACGGTGAAATTCCTGTGCGGACAACGTTACGCTGTCTGGAAGCCCCAACGTGAAACATCGCACGCGGGTTGATATGACAATGAGCTCACGTCAAACACTTCGACACGCCTATCTCAAATCTCTGAACGCATCCGGCGCGCTAAAGAGGGCGAGAAACAAAATCGGTGCATCGAGCGCCACACTGGTTCTCACTCTGCATCGCATCATCCCCGACGATGCCATCGCCTCCTGTCGCTCACCACGCGGCATGGTTCTCCGCGAAAGCGCCTTTCACAGTTTGCTCAGCTATCTCAACGAACACGCGACATGTGTGAAACCGGAAGATATAGATCGTCAAGAAGGTTCAAGTCCGCGCCCGCGCGTATTGATCACCTTCGACGACGGCTGGCTAGATAACTTCGCGATCGCAGCTCCTATTCTTGCCGAGTTTGGGATGTCTGCTTGCTTCTTTGCGGTGACAGGATATGTGGGCCACTCGCAACCTTTCTGGCCAGAGCGCGCCTTAGGGTTGGTCCGTACGCTATACGATTCCAAAAGCCCAATCTCCGTGCAGGACGTGTTCGCTCATCTTGTGGATGCAGAAGGAACGCCGTTATCTCCTGCTCCCCTGCGTGAAGAAGATCTGCTGAGTTGGTTAAAGCAGTTTGCACCGGAAACGATTTGCACCGCCATTCAGGACGCTGAAAAACATCTCGCGAACTCCATGGCGATTTCCCAACCGGACCCATGGGAGCGTCTTATGACTTGGGACCAAATGCACGATTTGACGCGAGCAGGTCATTCCATCGGATCACACACTGCTACGCATGCTTTGCTTACGCAGTTGACGTCGGACGAAGTTTCTTCTGAACTCACCACGTCCTCCGCCGAGCTTCAACACCGCATGATGTCAGAGCACGTGGAAGATCGTTGGATTGCATATCCAAACGGCTTCACGGATAACCGCGTTCGAGAACTGACAGCAAAATGCGGCTATCAATATGGGTTCACAACAATGTCCGGGCTTTGGCACAAAGAAAGCGAGCCACTGGCTATTCCTCGCGTCAATGTGTGGGATGGATCTGTCTTGTCTCCAGAAGGAAAATTCGATGAAAGCTACCTGGAATACGCGCTGTTTTTTCGACCGTTACTGGCGGGTTCCTTGTAGAGCTCTGCTGCTCATCCTGCCGCTTCTTTGCTTTGCTCCGGTGCTCGCATCCGCCGAGCAGATACTTCCGCACATCTTCTACAGCGACCTGACCAGTGCGCCCGCCTCGGGCGGCGAATCAGATCAGGGAGCGTTCATCACACTTTATGGAACCGGCTTCGGTGAAAAGCGCGGAGCTGCCTACATCACCATCGGGAACGAACGCGCGTTCGCGTATTCCATCTGGTCAGAGCACAAGCTCACATTTCAACTACCGCGCAACGCTCAGTCCGGAGCGATTGTTGTTCACGCAGACAAAGGCGCTTCCTCCAATGAACTTCATCTCACCGTCAGACCAGGGCACATCCGTTTCTATCCGGAAAGAAGGGGCGAAACGCTTCAGTCTGCGGTCGACAAATTACATGCTGGAGATGTTCTTTACATCCGCGACGGCGTAGAGGTCAACGCACTCGATCGATATGAATCGTCATGGAACATCATGAGCAGCGGTAAAAAAGATGACCCCATTGCGGTCGTTTCGTACCCTGGAGCTAACGTAACAATCGGCTCGATCGATGGCCCACACATCGCAGCCAGGACTCCAAACGTACAAAGAACATCGGACCATTGGGTTATTGCCGGGCTTCATTTCGTTGGAAATCAAGAAGCGCTGGATATTACTGATTCCAATGATTGGCGGGTTGTCGGCAATGACTTCACCTGCCCACATGGATTCGGCCCAACAGGCTGTATCGAAATGTCTCAGGTCTCAGACGTCGCATTTCTGGGCAACAACATCCATGACGTTGGACTGCCAAGAACGACGAAGGTGTATCACGGTTTATATTTCAGCACGGACAGTAATCACATTGACGTCGGATGGAACACGATTGCAAACGTGCGTGGATGCCGTGGCCTGCAGTTTCATTCCACACCAACCGATCCTGGAACAGGCCGCAACCAATACGACCTGCACATCCATGACAATGTCATTCACGACACCGCATGCGATGGTATCAATCTCGCGACCATCAATCCCTCTGCTGGTCCTGTTGAGGTATTCAATAACCTGATTTATAACGTCGGCACTGGCCCGGACCCGCAAGATGGCAGTGCGAATTATGCCTGCATCTATGTCCAAGGCGGATCGAATGCTGGCCCTGCAAGTAGTGGTGTCGTGGATATCTACAACAACACCATGTTTCGTTGCGGAGGGCGACGAAATACAGATTCCGGCGCTATATCTTTTTCCGGCGGTTCCACAAAACAGAGTGTGAGACTTCGTAACAACATCATCGTTCTCGATGGTGGTGTTCCTCTTTTCTCACCAAACAGCAAGCCCGTCCCGCTTCAAGCGGATGCGAATCTCATCTGGTGGTTACAAAGCGGGAAGGATGGCCGCTCACGCCTTCCGGAAGGTTTCCAACTCGTAAATCCCATGCTGCGAAATCCAGCGAACGGTGACTTCCGCCCCTCTGATCTCAGCCCGGCGCTGCACCGTGGCGTACCCACCGCATTGAACTGGACGCTGGATGGACGCTTGCGGTCTTCCAAGAGTCCTTCCAGTGTCGGAGCTTTTTAGGAGACGACTCGCGATCTATTGTTTTGCTGCAAAAGTTGCGTCAGTATCCTCGCAAAGCCAACCCGCCCCTTTTCAACATCGAATCGCGATGCCCACTCAAGTCCATGCAACCTGAATCGACGTCGCATTTCATCGTCAGACATAAGCAATGCGATAGCATCGGCAATCTCAGGAACGGATTCTCCATCCACCAGAAATCCGTTGAGTCCATGATCAATGGCGTCACCCGTCCCTCCCGCCACACCACCAATCACAGGCAGACCACAGGCCGCGGCCTCAAGAAAAACCACGCCAAAACCTTCTGTATCCCCATTCAGATTGCGGTTGGGTTGCAGGAAAACATCGGCAGCTTCATAGCATCCCGGCAAGTCTCCGTCCGCAACGAATCCTAAGAACTCCACTACATCTTCAAGTCCAAGTTCGCCTGTCAGACGACGAAGTGCCCCAAGCTCTGTTCCCTTCCCCGCAATCACGTAACGCCAGTCACTTTGCAGATCACCACGATCCTTCAAACGAGCGAGCGCTCGCAGAGCCTGGTCAATTCCCTTTCTGGGCTCAAGGCGCGCAACAGTAAGTAATACTTTCTTGTCACACCATCCGTAGCGGCGGCGAAGTTCTTCTCGCCTGCCAGACACGTGGAAACGATCATGATCAATGAAGTTCGGCAGCACTGTCACCCGCTCGGATGTCTGCGCAATAAGGTCCGCCGTATAACGGCTGACCGCAATATTCATATCGGCATTGCGAAGACTGCGTCTCTGGTACGCACGCATGAGCGGTTGCAAAAAGGCCGGCGCCACCTGCATCGTGAGCTCTTCGCCATGAACGTAATTCACCAGAACTGACTGCGATGGATTGGCAGGCATCAACCAACCAGCAGAGTAAGTTCCCCCACACACAATGATTGACGGCGCATGTTTTTTGCAGAGGGCCTTCCACTGTCTTCCGCCACGTACAAAAAAGCGCATCAGCGAAGGCAGTAAGAGACAAGACTTGGTAAGAGACGAACGAGCCTTCTGCGGCAGATGAAATTCGAATGCATCCAGCCGCTCCATCTCAAACCCGAAGGACTCACCGGCCATGTCATCCCAGGCGCGTGCTATCTCAGGACTCACATTCCAGTTATCGGCAACCACAACGACACGGAATCCTTTGAACTGGCGCAGCAGCCCCAGATATATCTGGACCACCCCGCCGTGATATCCCGGAGCGAAGTACGGCGCGACAAACAACAAAAGTGGACGTTCATCAGGCATCAATCAAGCACTCTTCCTGCACCTGCGCAGCGGATGCCATAGGACGCCGCTTCACGATAACGGCCGGCACCCCCATGACAGTGGCCCCCGGGGGAACGTCGCGGGTGACCAGCGAGTTGGCAGCGATGCGAGCGCCATCGCCGACAACGATGGGGCCAATGAGCACAGCGTTCGTTCCCACATAGACGTTATTTCCCAGCCTGGGCACCCCAAGCGAGCCAACACCCCGGGTACCTAGGGTTACGTGATGCGCCAGGTCGCAGTGTTCGCCGATGACAACATCAGGATGAAGCGTAATGCCGCCGCAGTGTGCAATCAACATCCCCGCGCCGATCTGGGCCTGTACATTCAGGCGCATCTGAAGAAACGCCTCAATAAACGTAGCACCGAACAAATGAATGATTTTGGCAGGCAGCCAAAGAATCGGCACCTTATGGGGTCGATAGATCCACCGTCCCAGACGATACCAAAATAGGCACCAGACGGCTGGATTGAACGCCATACGGCGGCGAGATTCACCAGAAGCCTTGTATCTGGCACAGTCGGCTTTAAAATCTGAGATCAAATTTCCCCCTTCTCCGCTTTGTGCACGCAGATCGCCATCTTTAAAGTCCGCATCGCATGGAAAAAAATTCCGCAGGAGTAGAAATAAGTTCCTTATTTCTGAGACGTTGTATGCAAAATCAATAACTTACGGCTTATGGCGCAAAAGGCTCCGAAATTGCAAATAGTTGCATACGTATCAGACTTAGCAGATATACCCTGTTTCGCATTCCTGCGAGACGTAAGTCTTTTTGTTTCAAAAATGGAGCTAGTTACATGCACCTTCGCGGTATCCCAAACCATTTCATGGAAAGATTTTTTGCCCGGCCGGCAACAAAAGCTGTTCTTCTGGCCATGACTTTTTGTTCACTTGGGCTAGTGAATGGTTGCGGATCGGGCTATCACGTAATCGCTACTACTTCGGGCACCGCGGTTACCCTGAATGCCGGTCAGACAGTTCAAATCCCGCAGCCCGCACCCACTGCGGCCAAATGGATTTTGACCGGTTCAGCATGCAGCAGTACCAGCTGCGGGACTGTCATCCCCAGCAATGACTCCGTAACGTACACCGCTCCCCCCACAGTTGCATCGCAAATACACATTGTGGCAACGACGGATGACACAACCGGCAAGTTTGACGTCACTGTTAATCCTGCACTTACAGTGACAGCAACGCTCGACGATGCAGCCGTCGATACCCCATATACGGCGACCGTATCGACAAGCGGCGGCTCGAATCCGGCTCGCCTGGAGCTTGCTTCCGGCTCCCTGCCCAGCGGTTTGCACTTCAATGCATCGAGCGGTGTAGTCTCTGGAACACCAACGGTCGATGGCGATTACCCTGTGACATTCCAGGCAACCGATGCCAGCGCCGCTCCTACGGCCACCGTGCTTCACCGAACCTTGCGAGTGCACCGTCACCGTTCGCAAACTTATTCGGTAAATATCACCACTTCATCGTTGGATTCCGGCACAGTTAACAGCGCTTATAACACTCAGTTGACTGCCCGCGGAGGAACGACTCCGTATACCTGGACGATTACTTCCGGTTCCTTACCAGCGGGTCTCGCCCTCAGCCAGGACGGAATATTGAGCGGAACTCCCACCGATACCGGAACCTCTGGCTTTACAGTTCAGGTCGCAGACAGCAATGGATCAAGTGACTCCGCATCACTCACCCTTAGCATTTTGAATAGCAGCGCCCCGGCCACAACACTGGCCATCAGCTCACCTGCGGCAGGTACTGTAGGGACGCCATACACCGGAACGATTGGTGTATCGGGCGGCTTGGCTCCATATGCTTGCTCCGTCGCAAACGGAAGTCTTCCTGCAGGGCTTGTTCTCAATGGATGCAGCCTCACAGGAACACCAACCACCGCAGGCAGCTATTCGCTTGCCATTACGGCAACGGATGCCAACTCCCCCTCCAACTCGTCCACCGCGAATATCACCATCAACATCGTCGCGCAGGGTACAAAGCTTACAATCGGCGCACCTGCAGCAGCTACCGTCGGTGCAGTCTATAACAGCTCTATTTCGGTCAGCGGCGGCACCGGCCCATATACCTGCTCCATTACCAGCGGGGCACTCCCCGACGGCATCGTTCAGAACAACTGTGCGCTCACGGGAACACCCACAGCATCGGGCACATTCTCGCTCGGAATCCAGGCAACAGATTCAAGCAGTCCCGCAAACAGCGGATCGGCAACGATCTCTCTTGTCGTCAAAGCTGCCGCTGGACAACTTACGCTTGCATCGCCGCCCGTCGCAACCGTTGGTAAGACATACAGCGGAGGCATCGGCATAGCGGGTGGAACAACACCGTATGTCTGCTCAATCACCAGTGGAACATTACCAGCCGGACTTAGTCTGAATGGATGCGTCCTGGCAGGTACACCAACAACAGCCGGAAGTTATCCGCTCGGGGTCAAGGTATCGGACTCTTCCGCAACGACTATCTCCACGACAGGAAACATCGTAGTTACCGTCAACGCCGCAGCAGCGACGCTGGTACTCTCCTCACCCGCAGCAGCAACAGTTGGAACCGCTTATAACAGTTCGATTAGTGTCACCGGTGGCGCCGCCCCTTACACTTGCTCGATCATCAGCGGAACGTTGCCAGCAGGCATCACTCAGAACAACTGCACGCTGACAGGAACACCTTCAGCATCCGGAACCTTCCCAATTGGGATCAGGGCAACAGATTCGAGCAGCCCCGCAAACAGTGGCTCAAGAACCCTTTCTCTCGTGGTCAATGCTGCAGCGGGTCAACTCACGCTTTCATCACCCGCGGCTGCAACCGTAGGTAAGACGTACAGCGGAAGCATCGGCGTTACCGGTGGCACTGCGCCCTATACGTGCTCACTTGCAAACGGCACAGTCCCTGCGGGGCTCACTCTCAACGGATGCACCCTGGCGGGCACAGCCACAACGGCAGGAAGCTACACACTTGGGATTAAAGCATCCGACTCCTCTGCAGCCGTAATCTCCACAACCAGCAACATCGTGGTTCGAGTCAATGCAGCGCCAGCCATCACGCTAACGCTATCCTCACCAACTGCAGCAACAGTTGGTACAGCGTACACCGGCACAATCGGAGTAAGTGGCGGAACAG
>NZ_JAEDXV010000004.1:0-215527 GCF_036877645.1 Terriglobus sp. ADX1 | reverse complement strand
CGACGGCGCGCGCCAATGAAAGCTTTGCAATGTTGTGCTGATACAGCGCGCTAATGTACTGGTTGTTCGCCTGTTCGGTCTGCGACTGCGCATCGGAAACGGCAAGGTTATCGGCCACACCAGCACGGAAGCGCTGCTGTGCTTCGCTCAGTGCTTCGTTCGCCAGATCCACGTTGGACTTGGTGGCTTCTACCAGCTTTTCTGCAGCCTCAATGTCCAGCAGGGCATCACGAACATCCGCGTTTACCTGCTGCACCTGATCGGAATAACGAGCCTGCGCCGTCTTCAGGTTGGCGTCTGCCACCTGAATGTCGCCCTGCGTGCGTGCAATCTGCAGGATAGGCACAGAGACCTGGCCGGTTGCGGTGTAGGTGCCGTGCGAGTGAGCAGGTGTTGTGCCGAGATCGCCGAAGTCGCCGTTGAAATCAACAGTCGGGTAATACTCTGCCTTTGCCGCGGACTTCTGCGATTGCGCACCCTTGATACGTTCTGCTGATGCCTGCAGATCCTTGCGGTTCTTCTGTGCATCAGCAAACGCCTGTTCGGGTGTGGTGGGCGTTGCAGCAGAGAAGGGAGCCGCATCGGCGATGTGGAACTTCTGATCCAGCGGAAGGCCAATGGCACGAGCCAGGTTCAGCTTGTCCTTCTCCAGATTGTTCTGCGTCTGGATCACCTGCTGGTCAGCATTCTGATAGTCCACACGGGCGCGGAGTACGTCCAGCTTGGGGCTGGTGCCGGCTTCATGTGCTGCGGTGGCCTGATCGAGAGATACCTTTGCGTTCGCGCGCTCTGCGATAGCTGCATCAATGCGTGCCTGATCTGCAATGCAGAGAAGGTAGGCATTGCCGATGGTCAGCACCACCATGTTGCGTGCGTCTTCCGCGGTGAGCTTCGCGCCCTGAAAGTTATGCTTCGCAGCAATGTACTTCTGGATGCTGCTGACATTCACCAGCGATTGCGAAAGATACGCGCGGAAATCAAAAACCTGGAAGGGGCCGATGATGGGGTTGAGACCGGGGAAGCTGAGACCGTAAGCTGCCAGATTCACCTGCTCCACCGTGTAGGAAGCCGAGCCAGTAACCGTGGGCAACAGGGCCTGCAACGCCTGCAGCTTTTGACCATTTACAGTCTGCGTCTGTGCACCCTGAAGGATGAGGCCCAGGTTCGTGCGAAAGCCGCGCTGGATTGCATCATCCAACGTCAGTTCCAGCACGCCATCGGTGGCTTTGCCCTCGACGACGGAACCCTTGAAATCTTGTTGTGTGACCTGCGTGCTGCCTGCCGCTTGCGGGACAGAGCTGAAAACCTGCTCTGCGCCCTCAACCGTGGTGACGCCGGTCGCGGTGTGGTCGGTGCTGCCCGGTTGCGTGCTCGCTCCCATCTGGGCAGCGGCACCGAGCGGCAGCATCAGCGAAAGAACAGCCGCCGCGGACAGTGTCCAGCGCCGCGGGAGGCAGTGTAAGCCTGAGGCTCGATCGTGTTGCGTCATACGCTCCATTGCGACCCAAGCGGCTCGGTTCCACGTCTCCACTGACTCTCGGGTCAGTGGCCGGGCGTCGGCCATGCTTCGGTTTCCTACTTCAGATGCAGGCAACCCCATCCTCCGATGCAGAAAATGTTGCCTGTCTGCAACAAATTCTGTGCAGATTCTTTTCTCCGCAATTTACCACTTGGTTCTATCCTGTTGATTCGCGCACTGGAACAGGCTGCGAACAGGGGGAACTGGAGAATTGCGCCGCATTCGCACGGGAGTTGTGGGGTTTGGATTGGCAGGACGCGTCTTTCACGCGCCCTTTGTAGACGCTATTCCTGAACTGGAACTGGCTTATATTGTCCAGCGTTCCGGCGACGAGGCAAAGCGTGCCTTTCCGCAGGCAGAACAGCTTCGCAGCTTTGAAGAGCTTCTGCAGAGCGATGTGGAGTTGGTGGTGCTGGGGACTCCAACCATTAGCCACTATCCGATGACGAAACAAGCGCTGTTGGCGGGCAAAAACGTGGTTTGCGATAAGCCCATGACCACGACGACGGCGCAGGCTGAGGAACTGGAGAAGATTGCCCATCAGAAGGGGCTGCTGCTGTTTCCGTTCCACAATCGCCGCTGGGATGGTGATTTCCAGACATTGCAGGGCATCATTCGCGATGGTCGCGTGGGCCGCGTTGTGATGCTGGAATCGCGGTTTGATCGCTATCGTCCTGAGCCGAAACCGAACGCTTGGCGCGAGGAAGAGAATGCGGGCGGCGGACAGCTTTATGACATTGGGCCGCACCTGATTGACCAGGCGCTGACGCTTTTCGGGCGTCCGTCCACTCTGACGGCGAATATCCGCACCGACCGCAATGTGGGGAAGGTTCCCGATGGTTTTGATCTGACGCTGGTCTTCGATACGGGTAGGGAAGACCGCAAGATCACCGTGAAGTTAGGCACAACTGTATTGGCTGCGGATCCGGCGCCGCGTTACCGGCTGAACGGCACGGGTGGCACCTACGTGAAAAACGGCCTGGATCCCCAGGAGCCGACGATCCTGTCTGGTCATCTGCCTCCTCGGCAGGGAGCCGAGGAAGTCTGGTTGCAGGAGCCGGAGGATCGCTACGGAGTTCTGACCTACTGCCCGAACACGCAGAAACCGAACGAGTTGGAGTGGGAAACGATCCCCACCTTGCCCGGTGACTATCGCGGTTTCTATCAGAATGTAGCGGATTCGCTGCTGGGTTTGGCGGCACCGGAAGTGACGGCACGTTGCGCTGTCCGGACGGCTCGCATGATCGATCTGGCATATGAGAGTGCCCGCGTTGGAGCTACTGTTCGCGTGGACCACACCGGCTGGTAAATCAAAAGTATTTGTTTCAGGAATGGGGTGTAAGTAGTTGGCATCATTAAGAAAAGAATTGCCGCGCGGATTCCGCTGGGCGGCTGTGAAGGCGGGTATTAAGGCCAGCGGTCGGACCGATGTGGCAGTGGCTGTGGCAGATCGTATGGCGTCTGCCGCGGTGATGTTTACGGACAATCAGGTCGTCGCCGCACCGGTAACGGTGGGCCGGAAACACATGGCCGCGACGCAGGGCCGGGTGAAGGCCGTGATTGTGAATGCGGGGAATGCCAACTGCGCAACGGGTGCTCCTGGCATTGCCGTTGCGGAAGAAACCTGCCGCAGGGCTGCCGAACTGTTCGGTTGCACAGCCGAAGAGGTTATCCCGTCTTCGACTGGCATTATCGGGGTGCCTTTGCCGGTTGAAAAGCTGACGAGTGCATTGCCACATGCGGCGGAACGCCTCTCAAACAGCAACAAGGCAGCAGAAGATTTTGCCACCGCCATCATGACGACCGATACCAAGATGAAGGTGTCGCAGGCGACAGTGGAAGCGGCGGAGACCTCTGTGCGCATCTTCGGATGCTGCAAAGGCGCGGGCATGATCGGGCCGCAACTTGGGCCGCCGCACGCGACCATGTTGGTTTACCTGTTTACCGACATCGCTGCAGAGCCTGCCATCCTGCGTGAACTGCTGCAGGGACGTGTAGAAGCCAGCTTTAACTCGATCAGCGTGGACGGCGATACGTCGACCAACGACACGGTGCTGCTGCTGGCCAGCGGTGCCAGCGGTGTGAAGTGGAGCGATGTGCCGCGTAGTTTCCAGGACGATTTCTGTGACGCGCTGCAGCAGGTTTGCAACGAACTGGCACACGCCATCATTGATGACGGCGAAGGTGTGACCCACGTCGTTACGCTGGAAATCAGCGGTACCGCGAACGATGCGGACGCGAAAACCATCGCAAAGTCCATCGCGCATTCGCCTCTATGTAAGACAGCGTGGTCCAGCGCCGACCCGAACTGGGGACGCATCATTGCCGCCGCAGGCTACGCCGGTGTGCCGTTCTCGCCAGAAGAGACGACGGTGACGATTGGTGGCGTTAAAGTTTTCGATCGTGGTGTGCGTGCTGCGGGATATGACGAAGCTGCCGTCCACGAAAAGATGAAGCAGCGCGAGTACACCATTGCCGTGAGCGTTGGCGGTGGGCCGGGGCGTTCTCGTTTTCTGACGTGCGACCTTACGGTGGAGTACGTGCATATCAACGCGGATTATTCGACCTAGTCGACCGATTCGTTTTGCTTATATCTTTTCTTCTCCGCACTTATAATGGCTGAGGTTTGAAATGTGCGTGCTGAGTCGTTTCAGCACGTTCGTTTCTGTCACGTATCGACACAAATCTGGAGCAGCGATGGCGACCAATGTAGCAGTGCCCCCGGCAAGCGCCTTGAACGATCGGCAGCAGGAAATTGCAGAGTGGATTGAAGCGTTTGACGAGATGATCGTCGCCGAAGGCGCAGAGCAGGGTGCGGAGCTGATGACGGCTTTGCGTCAGCGAGCACGCGAGGCGGGCGTTACGGCGGGCATTGAGCTGACCACGCCGTATAAGAACACCATCCCCAAGCATGATGAGATTCCGTATCCCGGCGACCGCGATATGGAACGCCGCGTGGAATCGCTGATCCGCTGGAATGCCATGGCCATGGTTCACGGCCAGAACAAGAAGGACGCAGGCATCGGTGGTCACATCTCTACATATTCGTCGGTAGCCACGCTGTTTGAAGTGGGTTTCAACCACTTCTTCCATGCGAAGTACACTGCCGCAGACGGCACGGAACAGCCCGGCGACTTCGTTTATTTCCAGGGCCACGCTTCGCCTGGTGTCTACGCTCGTGCGTTTCTCGAAGGCCGTTTGAAGGAAGAGCATCTGCTCAACTTCCGTCACGAACTGCGCGATCATCCCGGCCTGTCGAGCTATCCGCATCCGTGGCTGATGAAGGATTTCTGGCAGTTCCCGACGGTCTCCATGGGCATTGGTCCTCTAAACGCGATCTATCAGGCGCGTTTCATGAAGTATCTGGAGAACCGCAACCTGATTCCGCATACCGACCGCAAGGTCTGGGCGTTTGTGGGCGATGGCGAGTCGGATGAAGTCGATACGCTTGGTGCGATTACTCTGGCAACGCGTGAGAATCTGGACAACCTGATCTTTGTGGTCAACTGCAACCTGCAGCGTCTTGATGGTCCGGTGCGTGGTAACAAGCGCATCATTGACGAGCTGGAAGGTCACTTCCGCGGTTGTGGTTGGAACGTGATCAAGGTAGTGTGGGGCACGGATTGGGATGCGCTGTTTGAGCGTGACCACACGGGCCTGTTGCTGAAGCGCATGGAAGAGTGCGTGGATGGCGACTTCCAGGCGTACAAGGCGAAGGGCGGCGCGTATCTCCGCGAGCACTTCTTCGGCAAGTATCCGCAGCTTCTGGAGCTGGTGAAGGACTACACGGACGAGCAGCTTTCCAAGCTGCACCGCGGCGGTCACGATACGCAGAAGGTCTATAACGCCTACAAGCGCGCAGTGGAGCATAAGGGCGGACCGACGGTCATTCTCGCCAAGACAGTGAAGGGCTACGGTTTTGCCAGCACGGAAGGCCGCAACGCTGCGCACAATGAGAAGAAGCTGACCGACGAAGGCGTGATCGCATTCAAGCAGCGCTTCGATATCCCCGTGCCAGATGAACAGGCTGCTGCGGGTAAACCGTGGAAGCCGTCGGACGACGCGCCGGAGTTGAAGTATCTGCAGGAGCGTCGTGCGAGTCTGGGCGGCTATGTGCCCACACGCGGATGGAAGCCGTTCAGCTTCACGAATCCTGAGATCGACTTCTACAAGGAATGGCTCGGCGGATCGAAGGGACGCGCTGTTTCCACCACGATGGTTTTCGTTGCCATCCTGCGCGCGCTGATGAAGGACAAGAACATCGGCCGTCTGGTTGTCCCCATCGTTCCGGATGAGGGCCGTACCTTCGGTATGGAATCGGCTGTGAAGCAGGTGGGTATCTACGCCAGCGAAGGCCAGAAGTACACACCGCACGATAGCGACATGCTTCTCTCGTATCGCGAAGAGAAGGACGGACAGATTCTGGAAGAGGGCATTACGGAAGCAGGCTCCATGGCCAGCTTCACCGCTGCCGGAACGGCCTATGCCAACTACGGTGTGCCGTCGATCCCGTTCTACATGTACTACTCCATGTTCGGCTTCCAGCGCATTGGCGACATGGCGTGGGCGTTTGCGGATTCGCGAGGCAAGGGCTTCCTGATGGGCGGCACGGCGGGACGTACGACGATGCTGGGCGAAGGTCTGCAGCATCAGGATGGCCACTCGCACGTGATCAGCAGCACCATTCCCACCTGCATCAGCTATGATCCGGCGTTTGCCTACGAAATGGCTGTGATTCTGCAGGACGGCATGAAGCGCATGTACGTGGACGACGAGCAGATCTTCTACTACGTCACCATGTACAACGAGGATTATGTTCACCCGGAAATGCCGCAGGGCGACAACGTTCGCGAAGGCATTCTGAAGGGACTGTATCGCTTCAAGTCTGCTCTGAAGGGCAAGGCGACGGTGCAGCTCTTTGGTTCGGGCACCATCCTGAATGAAGTGTTGAAGGCGCAGGAGATTCTCTCCAGCAAGTTTGGCATTGAAGCGGATGTGTGGAGCGTGCCGAGCTATACCGAACTGCGCCGCGACGCACTTGCCGTTGAGCGCTGGAACCGTCTGCATCCGTTTGAAGCGGAGAAGACTCCGTACCTGGTCACCGCTCTTGGTGATGCGCAGGGACCGATCGTTGCAGCCAGCGATTGGATGAAGGTGATGCCAGATGCGCTGTCGCCGTGGTTGGGCAAGCGGCTGGTCACGCTGGGCACGGATGGCTTTGGACGCAGCGATAACCGCGAACATCTGCGCGAGTTCTTTGAAGTGGATGCGAAGGCGATTGTCGCCGCAACCATCTCCAAGTTGGTGCGTGATGGCGCGTTGAAGGCCAAGGATGCGAAGAAGGCATTCGCAGAGGTTGGCATCAACACCGAAGCTCCGGAACCTTCGAAGCAGTAGTGATCAAGAACGCTGAAACGGGTGCCTGTGATCACAGGCACCCGTTTTCTTTGTGTGCGTTTGCGAAATGATGAAGAGTAGCGAAGCGTTTTGATAGGATTCATTCGCCATGAATCCTGCCCGTCGCGATCTCCTGAAATTCTCGCCGCTTGCTCTTGCTGCATTTGTGCCGTCCGTTACTTCGGCGCAGGTGACGGGAGCATCCACGCCGTCAACGCCTGCCTTTTTCGATGTGCGCCAGTATGGGGCCTCGGGAACTGGAAAGCAGTTGGATACCAACGGCATTAACGCAGCGATTGAAGCGGCGAACAAGGCAGGCGGCGGTACGGTGGTCTTCCCGGCGGGAACGTATCTTACGTTCTCCATTCGGCTGAAGAGCAATGTTCATCTCTACCTGTCGCAGGGAGCGGTGATTCTGGCGGCGGAGTCGCCCAAGCCCGGCGAAACTACTGGGCAGATGGGTGGCGTGTATGACGCTGCAGAACCACAGAATCCTGCGATTGAACCGTTTCAAGATTTCGGCCACAACCATTGGCACAACTCGCTGATCTGGGGCGAGGGCATCGAGAATGTCTCCATTACCGGGCCTGGCTTGATTTATGGCAAAGGCCTATCCTTCGGGGCTAATCGCGCTCCTCGTGGCGACTATCCCATGTACAAGGCGGAGCAGGCCGGCGTAGGTAACAAGGCGATTGCGATGAAGAACTGCCGCAATGTGACCTTTCGCGAGTTTCGTTTGTTGAAGGGCGGCCACTTCGGATTCCTGCTTACGGGTGTCGACAATCTCGTGATTGATGGTTTGCTGATCGACACGGATCGCGATGGCATCGACATTGACTGCTGCAAGAACGTGCACGTCTCGAACTGCACCGTGAATTCGCCGTGGGATGACGGCATCTGTCCCAAGTCGAGTTATGCACTGGGATATGCGCGTGCGACGGAGAACGTCACCATTACCGGCTGCACGGTGACGGGCGACTACATGCTGGGAACGGTGCTGGATGGCACGTACAAACACTTCGCGGCAGATGCGCCGCAGACCTATCGGACGGGACGCATCAAGTGCGGGACGGAATCCAACGGTGGGTTCAAAAACATCACCATCACTAACTGCGTGTTTGACGGCTGCCATAGCCTTTGTCTTGAGAGCGAGGATGGCGCATTGTGCGAGGACATTGCCATCTCCAACATCACCATGCGCGATCTGTTTGCCGGGCCAATTTTCTTCCGCCTGGGAGCACGTCTGCGCGGGCCGAAGCCGGAGACCAAGCCGGGAACGTTGCAGCGCATTGTGGTGAACAACATTACCAGTTACAACTCGACTTCGAACCTGTGCAACATCCTCTCGGGGATTCCTGACTTTCCTATTCGCGATGTGAAGATCAGCAACTTCTATATGCAGCATCAGGGCGGTGCTACGGCCGATAAGGCGAAGCTGGTGCCTCCAGAGGAGATTGCGAAGTATCCCGATCCGGAGATGTTTGGCCCCATGCCTGCGCAGGGCTTCTTCCTGCGCCACGTGCGCAACGTGGAGCTGAGCCATGTGGAGATTGCGCCTGTGAAGGCAGACGCGCGTCCGTCCTTCGTGTTGGAGGACGTGGACAGGGCAGATTTCTTCGCCATTACCGCACCCACTTCGCCGAGTGCGTTTGACTTCCGTCATGCGAAGGATGTGCGTGTGGGATGGAGCAGAGCAGCAAAGGATGCGGTGTTCGCAGACGCCAGCGGCAAGGTGCTGTAAATATTCTGCGTAATCGCATCCAGGAGTAGACTTGTGTTCATGGAAAGTAATTTCCGCAAATACGCCGAGGGATTGGCCGAGCACGCTCGTGCGGGTGTTGTCATTGAGGAGAAAATCCTCGAATGGAAACAGGCCGAACGGAAGCTGCGTCATGAGGAGAGCAAGCCTTCTGCCGCGCGCGCAAAGGCGAGCTAGTGCCTACTCTTACAGTGGTTGCTGGTCCGAATGGCAGCGGTAAAAGTACGCTGACGAAATGGAATCGTGAGACATTTCAGACGTTCCCGGTTCTTGATCCAGATGCTGTTGCAAAGTCTTTGAACGCGTCGGGAAGTGCCGGTTCCGCTATTGATGCAGGGCGTGCCGTTCTTACGCTGGCGGATCAACTGTTGACGGAAGGTCGCAGTTTTGTTGTAGAAACGACACTTTCAGGCAACACTTATATCCGCATGATGCAGCGTGCAAAGGCTGCTGGATATCACATGGTATTTCTTTTTGTCGGAACGCAAAGTGTTGAGATCAATCTGGTGCGTGTTCGTAACCGTGTAATCAAGGGCGGCCACGATGTACCAGAAGAAGATCAACGCCGACGGTTCGAGCGCAGTATGCGCCACATGCAAACAGCATTTGAACTGGCGGATGATGCGAGTTTGTACGACAACTCAGATACGCCCGGATATGCGCTTGTGGCTGTGAAGACAAACGGGGCAACTGAGCTCTTTGAGCCATTGCCTAAGTGGGCTGAGTTTCTGCGGGAAGAGACAGCTTAGCGATCGCGGTCGGTGACGTAGCCGGGAACCCACTGCAGGGCGCGTAGCGCCTTTGCGGCTTCCGAGTTGGCGGCGGGTAGGTCGGCGATGGACTGGCGAGCTGCTTCAGCATAGGCGCGGGCTGCGTCCATGGCGTATTCCAGCGATCCGTGGTGCTTCAGGATTTCCAGAATGGTGGCGTGCTTCACACGGCTGAAGTTACGGTCGGCCAGTACGGTACGGATGGCTTCGCGCTCTGCGCCTGTGCCACGTTCCAGCGCGTGAATGACGGCGAGTGTCGCCTTGCCTTCGCGCAGGTCGCTGGCGGCGGGTTTGCCGATGGTGGCTTCTTCACCGGTGATGTCGAGTACGTCATCCACGATCTGGAAGGCCAGGCCGAGGTTGCGGCCGTATTCACCGAGCTGCTGTTCTACTTCGTCGCTGGCTCCGGAGAGAGCAGCGCCAAGCTGCATGCTCACCTTGAACAGCATCGCGGTCTTGCGGAAGATCAGGTCGAAGTATTCTTCTTCGTTGATGAGGTGGCCCAGCTTCTGAATCTGCAGAAGTTCGCCTTCCACCATCTGCTGCGTTAGCCCGATGAGCAGGTCCAACACATGGAAGTTGCGTTCGTCCAGCGCGGTCTGGAAGGACTGCATGTAAAGCCAGTCGCCTGCGAGGACGCACTTGCTTTCGCCCCACACGGTGTTGGTGCTGGCTTTACCGCGGCGAGTCTTCGCTTCGTCAATGATGTCGTCGTGGACGAGCGTGGCGGTGTGCAGCATCTCGACGACGGCACCCATACGGATGCGGCTTTCGCCCTGGAAGCCAAGCGCTTTTGCCGCGAGCAACAGCAGCAGCGGACGGATGCGTTTGCCGCCGCCTGCCAGCAGATATTCCGCAATGTCTTGAATGACAGCGACTTCGGACTGCGACTGGCGGCTGAACTCGCGCTCTACAGCGGCAAGATCGTCACGTACGAGGTCAAAGACCTGTTTAGCAGTCGCACTGGGAAGAAGACTCACGCTTTTCAAACTGTAACAGTTCTTTGACGCGAAAGCAGTGCAGTGGGACGCAGGAAAGATAAACCCCGTCCACAACTTGCGTCATGAACGGGGCATGGCTTGTATGAAGGCTTAGTTCGAGCGGTAGTTGGTGAACTGGAGCTCCACGCCGAAGTCCTTGCCGCGCAGCAGGGCGATGATCTGCTGCAACACATCGCGGTCCTTGCTGGTGACGCGAACGGTGTCACCCTGGATGGAGGCCTGCGCCTTCAGCTTGCTGTCCTTCACGGCTGCGGTGATCTTCTTGGCCGCATCGCCCGTGATGCCTTGCTTCAGCTTGATCTTCTGGCGGACGGAGGAGTTTGAGGCAGGCTCAATCTTTTCGTACTCCAGGTTCTTGAGCGAGACGCCACGCTTGACCAGCTTCTGCTGCAGGATGTCTGTGACGGCCTTCAGCGTGTACTCGTCCTGCGATGCGAGCTGGATGGCGTCATTACCTTCCAGCGTCATGGTGGACTTCGAGTTCTTCAGGTCGAAGCGAGCGTTGACTTCCTTGGTGGCCTGGTCAAGCGCGTTCTTCACTTCCTGTACTTCCACTTTGCTGACGACGTCAAAGCTGTTATCGGCTGCCATTGTTCGTTCTCCTTGCAGTGCTGCAATCCTACAGATGCTGATGATTTAGAGCGGCAGAAAGATGCCGCGCGTTTGCCGGGCTATTCTACGCGGAAGAGGCGACGGAAGTTTGCGGTTGTCTCTTCTGCAAGCTGTTCCAGCGGGATCTTGCGCAAGTCGGCGACAAACTCCGCCGTTACGCGCGTGCGTCCGGGTTCGTTGCGTTCACCGCGATAGGGGATGGGGGCCAGGAACGGCGCGTCGGTTTCCACCAGGTAGCGATCGGCGGGCACAAGCTCTGCCGCTTCACGGATGGAAGGGAAGCGCGCATACGTCACGTTGCCCGCGAAGGATAGATAGAAGCCAAGATCGAGTGCGCGACGCGCTTCATCCGCCGTTCCAGAGAAGCAGTGCATTACGCCCATGCCGCCCTTGTTCGCGAAGTTTTCTGCAATCAAGCGAAGCAAGTCGTCCTGCGCATCGGCTGGGCCGAAGCGTTCCTTTGCCTGCGGCGTGGCGAGTTCGCTGGTGCGGCAGTGGATCAGGATAGGCTTGTTTGCCGCGAGTGCAATCTCCATCTGCGCAAGAAACGCCTGCTGCTGGACGTCGATGTCAGGGTTCTCGATGTGGTAGTAGTCCAAACCGATTTCACCGATGGCAACAACGTTTTCATCGGCGGCCAACGCACGCAGCTTGTTTAACGCGTCATCGTTGGCATGTTGCGCTTCCTGAGGATGAATACCCGCTGACGCAACGATGCGCGGCACGGCGGGATTGCCTTTGTATTTCACGGCCAGGTCGCGTGCACGATGCATCGTCTCCGGGCCATCGCCGATGCCGACGGAGAGGATGGTGCGCACGTCGGCTTCGAGCGAACGCGCGAGTACCGCGTCGAGGTCGTCGGCGTAGCTGTTGAAGTCGAGATGTGCGTGGCTATCTACGATGTGCACGTTCTTGTATCCATGTTTCAATCGATGCGGCCTTCAATCGCTTCGTCGACTGAAGATCCGGGTTACAACCCAGCAAGTTCACGCTTGACTGTCCGTTTCAGCTGCCAGAGGCAGCATGCCAGTATCGTCGTCAAGAACGCACAGATGACGACACAAACAACACGACTTGGTGAAGTTTCTTCAGCCGGGTTGATGAGAGCTAGCGCCGTATAGCCGTAAGCAAAGAGACAGCCGAGCAAGGCGAGAGCGGAACATATTCTTAGGAAATTCCTTTTCACGTTTGCCATCTCCCAGTAACTGTCAACGCAGGCGCGCTCCGATTTCGATGTCTTCGATGAAGCTGGCGAGTGCCGGTGTGCCGTCGCCGATGGATGCAGCGACGACCATGCCCTGCGATTCGAAGCCACGCAGCTTGCGCGGAGCGAGGTTGGCCACGATAACGACCTTGCGGCCGATCAGCTTTTCCGGTTCGTAATACTGCGCGATGCCTGCGAGGATCTGGCGCTTCTCATAGCCCAGGTCTACTTCAAGGCGAAGTAGCTTGTCGGCCTTGGGGACACGCTCGGCAACGAGGATCTGCGCCACGCGGAGGTCGACTTTCGCAAAGTCATCAATGGTGATCTCTGCGGTGTCTGGCTTTGCAGGTGCGGTGGCTGCTGGTTCTGCTGCGGCCGTTGCATCGCTGACCGGTGTCAGCTTTTGTTCGCCTTCAGCCAGGTTCTGCGGTGCGTTGGCGTCGGTGGTTGCGGGCTTCTGTTCTGCGTCGTTCATGCGAGTAATTAGTTCCTTCTCCGCGCGCGGGAATATGGGCGCGAGTGTTCCAAGCTTTGTGTTTGCGGCGAATCCGCCCTGTGTCAGGTCGCGCAGTTCGCCCGTTTCGGCGGCGCGTTCGATGGAGCCAAGTCCAAGCTGCTCCCACACACGTGCCGTGACATACGGCAGTACGGGATGCAGTAGCGCGGTCACCATGCGGATGCTCTTCGCGGCAGTGCGCAGTACTGTGGCGAGGCGTTCGCGCTGTTCCGGATCCTTTGCCAGTTTCCAAGGTGCGTTTGCGGTCAGGTAGCCATCTGTCGCGGCAATCAAGGCAGATGTGGCTTGTACGGCTGCGGTAAAGTCCTGCGCTTCCAGGCCACGTCCCACGGCTTCAATCGCAGTGGTGATGTCCGATGTGAGTTCCGTTGTAAGAGCGGCATCCGGGATCACGCCATCGAAGTTCTGCACGATCATGCTCAGCGTGCGGCTGACCAGATTGCCGTAACCGTTGGCAAGATCGCTGTTGTAACGCGCGACGAGAGCATCGAATGAGAACGAGCCATCCTGTCCGAACGAAATTTCGCGCAGCAGGAAGTAGCGCAACACATCCGCACCGAACAGGTCCTGTTCTTTCTTGTCCAGTTCCGGCTTCAGGGAGCCGAAGGCGTCAAGAATTGTTTCGGAGCGCACAATGTTGCCGCGGCTCTTGCTCATCTTGCTTTCTTCAAACAGGAGCCATCCGTGCGCAACGATCTTCTTTGGTAGTGGCAGTTGCGCGGCCAGCAGGAAGGCGGGCCAGTAAACGCAGTGGAAGCGGACAATCTCCTTGCCGACAAAGTGCAGATCGGCAGGCCAGTAGCGCGCAAACATCTCCGCGCCCTCTTCGCTCTCGTCGCCATAGCCAACTGCAGTCATGTAGTTGGCCAGTGCATCCAACCACACGTAGATCACATGCTTCTGCTGAGTCGTTTCCGCAGCGGGCGAGGGAACAGGAATACCCCAGTCAAAGCTGGTGCGCGATACGGAAAGGTCTTTCACGGCGCCGGGTACGTAGGGGATGCCGGTATCGCTCAGCAGCGTCTCTGCGCCGCTATTCACGGGGCCGCGCAGGAAGCTCAGAACTTCGTTCTTGCGAGCTTCGGGCGTGATGGTGAGCTGATTCGATTCGATGAGATCAATCAGCGGCTTCTGATATGCCGACAGACGGAAGAAGAAGTTCTCTTCCGTTACTTCTTCTGTTACGCGACCGCACTCAGGGCAGTGATCGCCAACGGGCACATCGACAAAGGCTTCATCGGAGACGCAGTATGCGCCGGTGTAACGATCAAGGTAGATCGCGCCCTTCTCATACAGCACGCGGAACAGCTTCTGCACGCCGAGCTTGTGCTTCTCGTCGGTGGTGCGAATGTACTGGTCGTAGCTGATGCCCATGCGCTGCCACAGCGTGCGGAAGGTCGCGGAGACTTCATCCGTAAACTGCTGCGGCGGAACACCTGCGGAGGCTGCGCTACGGCCAATCTTCTGACCGTGTTCGTCGGTTCCGGTCAGGAAATAGGTGTCGGCGCCTTCGAGGCGCTTACGGCGCGCCAGCGTGTCAGCGGCAATGGTTGTATACGCATGGCCGATGTGTGGCCGGGCGTTGACGTAATAAATCGGAGTCGTGAGATAGAACTTGTTGGGCATCGCGCTAACGGTCAGTTTATCAGTGCCTTTTGAAATGGCATGATCGCAACGCTTTCGTATGTCGCGTGAGAATTCGATAAAAGCAGATATTACGTGTACTTCGCGGACACTGTGTATGGTGCCAGCGCGTCTACAATCATCCTCATGGGAAAGATGACCGTAGTTACCGGCGCAGCCGGATTCATCGGACGCAACACAGTGGCAGAGCTAAACCGGCGCGGCAAGACCGATTTATTGCTGGTGGATGACCTGGGGACAGGTGAAAAGTGGCAGAACCTGAACGGCCTGCGATACGAAGACCTGATCCCCGTCGATGAGTTCCTGGATCGCATCCACGGCGTGGGCCAGGAGGAGCTGCCGGAGATTGACGGCATCGTGCATCTGGGCGCATGTTCCGCCACCACGGAAAAGGATGCGGACTACCTGCTGACGAACAACTACGGTTACACGCGCACGCTGTGCCAGTGGGCGCAAGAGCATGGCGCGCGTTTCGTCTATGCCTCCTCCGCTGCCACCTACGGCGATGGCTCGCTTGGCTATGACGACGATGATTCCGTCACGCCGAAGCTTGAGCCGTTGAACATGTACGGCTACTCCAAGCACATGTTTGATCTGTGGGCTTTGAAGAATGGTTTCTTCGCCAACGGTCATCCCATTGCCGGTGTGAAGTACTTCAACGTGTACGGCCCTTATGAAGACCACAAGGACGATATGCGTTCCGTTGTGCACAAGAGCTTCGGTCAGATTGGCGAGGGTGACGGCAAGGTAAAGCTGTTCAAGAGCCATCGTCCGGAGTACAAGGACGGCGAACAGATGCGTGACTTCGTGTATGTGAAGGACGCTGTGGATGTGACGTTGTGGCTGCTGGAAAACCCGCAGATTGGCGGTGTTTTCAACTGTGGCACCGGCATTTCTCGTACGTGGAATGACCTGGTTACGGCGGTGTATGCGGCAAGCGGAAAGCAGCCGAACATTGAATACGTCGACATGCCGGAGACCCTGCGCGAGAAGTACCAGTACTACACCGAAGCCAAGCCGGACAAACTGCGCGCTGCAGGCTATACGAAACCATTTACGACGCTGGAAGATGGCATTCACGACTATGTGAAGACCTATCTACAGCCGCGTGCAGAGAGGTTGAAGGGATGAAGGAATTGAGCGTCTTTCAAAGCAACGTAGCCGACGCACGCGTTGTGCTGGACACGATCCTGGAGCTTGAGCCCCAGGTGGAAGAAGCAGCACGAGTGCTGGCCGACGCGCTGCTGCGCGGCAACAAGCTGCTGGCGTGCGGCAACGGTGGATCGGCTGCGGATGCATCGCATCTCACTACGGAGTTTGTGGTGCGCTTTCACAAGGAGCGCCGTCCGTATCCCGCGATCAGCCTCACTGCAAACGGTGGCGATCTGACGGCCTGCGGCAACGATTACAGCTTCGACGATGTGTTTTCGCGGCAGGTGCGCGCCTTCGGCTTGAACGGCGACGTTCTATTTGCCTACACTACCAGCGGCAATAGTGAGAATGTGCTGCGTGCATTGAATACGGCGCGGCAGTATGGTGTTGCCACGGTTGCCTTTCTTGGACGCGATGGTGGAGCATGCGCAGGCATTGCAGATGTAGAACTGATTGTGCGCCACAATGTGACGGCGCGCATTCAGGAAGCACATAAGCTGCTGCTGCACACTATCTGCGAGCTGGTGGAGCTTCGTCTTCATGCTGCCGCAGAGGCAGGAGAGCAGCCGCTAACCTAAGCGGAACGGGCGATGAGCATGCGTATTGGAGTTGACCTTGGCGGCACGAAGATTGAAGGCCGCGCATTTGATAACAACGGACAGGAACTGGATCGCCTGCGTGTTCCCACACCTCGCGAAGATTACGACGGCACCGTTGCAACCATCATTGAAGTAGCGCGGTCGCTGGAGACACGTCTGGGCCAGCAGGGCACGCTGGGCGTTGGCATCCCTGGGTCGGTGGTGAAGTCCACCGGCCTGGTGAAAAATGCGAACTCCACCTGGCTGAATGGTCGTCCGCTGGAGAAGGACCTTTCCAAGGCATGGGGCCGCGAAGTTCGCTGCGCCAACGACGCCAACTGCCTCGCTGTTTCAGAAGCAGTGGATGGAGCGGGTGCTGGATACAACGTTGTCTTCGGCGTGATCCTCGGCACTGGATGTGGTGGTGGTGTCGCTATCGCTGGCAGGGTACACAACGGTCCGAACGGCATTGGTGGCGAGTGGGGACACAACTCGTTGCCCATGCAGCGTGAAGGCGAATGGCCCGGTCCTGAATGCTACTGCGGTCAACGCGGATGCATGGAGACATGGGTTGCCGGATCAGGGCTTGAGCGCGACTTTCTTGCCGTAACGGGCAAGGCATTGCGTGGACCGGAAATCGTGAAGCTGAGCGAAAGCGGCGATCCTGAGGCTGAAGCGGCATTGCAGCGTCTGGAAGACCGTCTTGCACGTGGCCTCTCGAATGTCTGCAACCTTCTGGACCCGGATGCCATTGTCTTCGGCGGTGGCTTGTCTCAGTTGGATCGGCTGTACGTGAATGTGCCGCCGCTTATTGCGCAATACACCTTTGGCAAGGGATTTGAAACACCTTTGCGGAAAGCTGTGCACGGTGATGCCAGCGGTGTGCGTGGTGCTGCGTGGCTTTGGCCGCAGGAGTAGTTCACTGCTCAGCAAAACAAGGAAAGGCCGCGATGCGAGATCGCGGCCTTTCGCTTTTGCGTTTCAACGGGAATTACAGGCTGATATGTTCCAGATCCAGATTCATCCAGTCGCCCTTTTCAATGGCGGCGCGAATCTGTGCGGGTGTCTTGTGCAGCTTGGTCTGCTGGTAGGTGAAGGCGGCTTCCTTCATGCAGGTGGAGCATTCGGCTCCGTGCAGGCCCTCAAAGCAGGAATGCAGGCTGTTGTGGCCCATGCCCAGGTCGCAACGGCAGTAGCAGGGCATCTGGTGCAGCACCGGCGAAACCTTTGCAGCCATCTTGTATGCCGTCACCTGGTACGGGTGCGAGAAGTACACGCCCGTCAGTTGCGCGTCATGCAGGATTGGCGGCAGAGCCTTGGTGGGCGCGGAGGCGTTGTAGGCCGGAATGTCCTTCGAAGGATTCGACCACTGAGCACAGGCGGCTACGGTAAGGACGGCAACGGCAACAAGAGCAATTACGCGCTTCATGCATACGATCATAGCGCGGTCAGGCGCTCAAGGCAGGAGGGCCGCATCTGCGGCCCCTCTGTTTCGCTTTCAGACTGAGTTCGGTGGTCTTACACCGGCTGCGTGCAGAACTTGCAGCGCGTGGCTTCCAGAGGGATCTCAGAGATGCACTGCGGGCAGGTCTTGGTGGTGGGTGCAGCTTCAGCAGGCTTATTAAACCTCTCCATCACGTACTTCATGGGCATCACGATCAGGAAGTAGATGGCCGCGGCGTTGATGAGAAAGTTGATGATGGCATTGAGGAATTTGCCAACGTGAAGTTCGCCCGGCGGAATGTAACCCGCAGGTAAAGGGCTCGGCGGTACGACGTGCCGCAGCGTCGGAACGTGAACGACCAGGTTGGAGAAGTCCGGCGCACCAACAATCGCAGCGATGAACGGGGTGATGATGTCTGCCGTTACCGATGCGGTGATGGCCGCAAATGCTGCACCGATGATGACCGCGACCGCCAGATCAACAACGTTGCCGCGCAGGATGAAATCGCGAAAGCCCTTCAGCATGTGGACTATTGCCCCCCTTACTTTGGGGACAGCATACATGCAGCGGCGGATTTATGGCAGAGGGAAGCTTTGGTGTGATGGAAAATTGCGCAGTGCTATAGCCAGAACGGATAGACCAGGAAGAACAGGATCACGCAGACACACATCAGGTCCATGTACGCGCAGAGCACCACGCCGCCGTGATACCAGTTCCAGCGTGTGCGCATGCAGCGTAGCGTGTCCGCTGTGCCAATCAGGGAAAGTAATAGCGGAATCACAAGCCACGGGTTGGGCCTGTTGTACGGGAAGTTTGACAGCCAGAACGAAACCAGAAGGCTCAACAGCACCAGCAGATTGGCGCGCAACAGAGAACGCTGGCGCCAATCTACAAATGCAATTCGGTGGTGATTATGCAGGTACGCCATTTGCTTCTGCTTTAACTGCGGCCTCCATGGCGCGCATGCTCTCGTCGTACGGCGGATACAGAACGCCTCGCTCCGTGATGATGGCGGTCACGTACTTTGCCGGGGTTACGTCGAAGGCAGGGTTCTCAATGCCGCATCCGTCCGGCGTCATCTGCTTGCCGTTGGAGTGCGTTACTTCGTAGGCGCTGCGTTCTTCAATGGGAATGTCATCGCCGTGCTTTGTTGCCATGTCCACGGTGGACCAGGGGGCAGCCACGTAGAACGGAATGCCATGTTCCTTTGCCAGAACGCTGACGGAGTAGGTGCCGATCTTGTTGGCCACGTCGCCGTTCGCCGCAATGCGGTCTGAGCCAACGATCACGGCCTGAATGCGGCCTTTGCGCATCAGCGCGCCGCTCATGTTGTCGCACAGGACGGAGGTCTGGATGCCATCGTGCAGCAACTCCCACGCCGTCAGGCGAGCGCCCTGCAGGTAGGGGCGAGTCTCGTCCGCCAGCACGTTGATCTTGTGTCCCGCTTCTACTGCAGCGCGGATGACGCCCAGTGCCGTACCGTAGCCGCATGTGGCCAGCGCGCCGGCGTTGCAGTGCGTCAGCACGGTGCCTTCCTTCGGCAACAGTTCTGCGCCGAAGCGGCCCATGGTCTTGCAGGCTTCAATGTCCTCGTCGTACATGCGCAACGCTTCAGCACGAACTTCTTCGCGGATGCGCTCGATCTTTTCGGCTTCCGACAGATTCGCGGGTTGCTTGTCGACAAGCTGGTAATAGAGCACGCGGATGCGTTCGATTGCCCAGAAGAGATTCACTGCGGTGGGGCGAGTGGCAGCGAGTACCTTGGCCATCTCGTCCACATCCTTGCTCAGTGCGGCAACGGTGGTGGCGGGCGAGTTCTGGATGCCCAATGCCATGCCCATAGCGGCGGAAACGCCGATGGCGGGAGCGCCGCGAACAATCATGTCGCGGATGACAGTGGCAACATCCTGGTAGCTGGTGGCAAGTACGTATGTTTCTTCAAGCGGAAGCTTCGTCTGATCGAGGAAGCGAACGCCCTGGTCGGTCCATTCGAGAGTAGGAATCATCACCTTTAAGTTTACGCTTTTGTAAACGTGAGGGTGTGACCGACATCACTCTTCAACGGGTTTTCGGTGTGGCCATAATGCCGTATTTTGCTTCCAGAAACACCTGTAGGGAGCCGGGAAGTGTTGCGGCAACCTCCTGCCATGTGAGCATCAGGATGCGGCTGCGCAGGTGGCTGTAGCGGATAGCGGCGAGTACAGCGAAATATTGTCGCTGCAGGTCGGGCCGGCGCTCGTCCATGAGCACGGCGAAACGGGAATCGCTGTGGTGCGCCGCCAGTACACCACGAAGAAGCTGATAGCTACGAAACAAGGTGCGCGAGCGAGGGAGGCGATCGATTTCAAAGGCTTCTTCAAACGCTTCATAACGTTCCAGCAGGTCAGGCCGCGCTGTCTGAAAATCGGACTCGCTCAGCTTTGCTTCCACTAGCAGATCGTCGAGCTGCATATCCATCTCTGTCCGGTCGTCATGCCCGTCGCGCAGTGGTGTGCGTACGCGGAAGCCAAATGCAGGCGTTGCTCCGGATTCGATGTTCAGCAGAGTTTGCAGACGTTTTGATCGCAGCGTTTGCGGATGGCAGAAGATGTTCATCAACAACGCATCGGAACTTACAGCGCAGTCCAATTCGCCACGACTTCGCTCGTTGCTATGTGCGATGCGTCTGGACGCGGTATACGTCTTCGCCAGTCGCTCCGCCCATTCAGGATTGGCCAGGATGCGTTTGTAGCTCGCAGGATGGAAGTTGCCGTGTTGGCCGCTCTCATCTTCACAAAACAGGACCGAAGGGATGGTGCCGTAAGTTGTCTCGTGGGCATGAGCAACGTTGCGCGCGCTGATCTCACTGCGAAGATTCGTCGCTGTCCGCACCAACATTTCCGGCGATTGAGTTCGCGTAGCCATGTCCTAATTGTAGGCGATGAAACGGCGAAGATGGGCGATGATGCCGTTACAGCGATAGACTTCGCTGAGAGCCCGATGACGACCCAACGCAATACACGCCAGAAGCAGGCAATCCGCAGCGCCTTTGACAAGACCGATCGCCCTCTTTCGCCGGAGGAGATATTGCAAAGCGCTCGCGGCGACGTGAAGGGGCTGAGCCTGGCAACGGTCTATCGCAACCTGAGCGCGTTGCTGGAAGAAGACTGGCTGCAAGCAGTGGAGATTCCGGGGATTCCCACGCGGTATGAGCGCGCAGGCAAGGAACATCATCACCATTTTCATTGCAATACCTGCGGCAAGGTGTATGAGGTTGCAGGCTGTGCCATGCAGGTGAAACCTCGCCTGCCACGCGGATTCCGCATCACCGGGCATGAGTTCACGCTGTTCGGCGTGTGTCCCGACTGCCAGTAAACATGCGATTTCTATAGATTCCAAAAAAATTTAACTTGTAAATGCAAACGTATTTGCAATAGCGATAGTCTCTCCTTTATAAATGGGAATCAGTTCGCAATAACTGAAGGTGAGGGATATGGAAATGCAACTGCCTGTGACCGTGTTGTCAGGATTTCTTGGCGCGGGGAAGACCACGCTGCTGAATCATGTGCTGGCCAATCGCGAGGGCCTGCGTGTGGCGGTGATTGTGAACGATATGAGTGAGATCAATATCGATTCGCAACTGGTGGCGCAGGGAGCGGGGCTGAGCCGCACGGAAGAAAAGCTGGTGGAGATGACGAATGGCTGCATCTGCTGCACGCTGCGGGAAGACCTGTTGCAGGAAGTGTCGCGCCTTGCACATGAGGGCCGCTTCGACTATCTGCTGATCGAATCCACAGGTATTTCGGAGCCGTTGCCAGTGGCTGCAACGTTCACCTTCATGGACGAAACAGGGCGTTCTTTATCCAACACCGCAAAGCTGGACACGATGGTGACGGTTGTAGATGCCTCCAGTTTTCTGAAGGATCTGGATACGGCAGATGATCTGCGTGATCGTGGCGAGTCTCTCGGAGAAGAAGACGAGCGCACACTGTCTGATCTGTTGATTGATCAGGTGGAGTTTGCGAATGTGCTGGTGCTAAACAAGACAGACCTTGTCTCCATCGAAGACCTCGCACGTGTGGAAGGCGTGTTGCATCACCTGAATCCAAAGGCGCGCATTGTGTATGCGGAGCGGGGTGCGGTGCCGTTGAAAACCATCCTCAACACTGGCCTGTTCGATATGGAAGAGGCGGAGAACTCTGCTGGATGGATACAGGAACTGAACAACGTTCATACGCCGGAGACGGAAGAGTATGGCATCTCTAGCTTCGTGTATCGAGCGCGTCGTCCGTTTCATCCGCGGCGGTTGGAGGAGTTGACGAATGATCATTTGCCGAACGTGCTGCGCGCCAAGGGGTTTCTGTGGCTCTCTAGTGCGCAGGATGATCTGATCCTGTTCTCCATTGCGGGAAGGAATATGGCGATGGAGCCGCAGGCGCGTTGGATGGCTGCGATGGAGACCGTCGATATCGACGATCCAGAAACCCTCGACTACTACCAGAGCGTTTGGCAGCAGCCCTATGGCGATCGTCGCCAGGAGATTGTTTTTATCGGGCAGGGAATGGATCGCGAAGCGCTGGAACTTCTCCTGAATGATGCATTGCTTACCGATGAAGAATTTGCTGCGGGACCCAGGGTGTGGGCCAGGTACGACTGCCCATTTGCCATGATGTTTCCCGAACGCGGACAGCGTGCTGCCTGAGTGTTGTCCGCGTCTTTTTTCTCCAACAAAACTGGCCGCGATGGGCGCAGGATGCGTCGGCAACTGCCGCAGATTCTCCGTCGCGGCACGGCTCTATTGCATCAGCAGTGTTGGCTTTGGGGCTGCGATATTCGGCGCTCTGAAGGCAATCTGTTGCGGGCGTATGGCTTCGCTCGACAAGCCGACCCGGAAGGCAAACGCTCCACGCAGTACACGCTTGGCTTAGAGGATGGCAGCATCGTTCGCCTGTGGGGTTCCGGTCTCTACTTTGGAGATCAGGAAGAAGGTGTCTTCCTGAATCGTTTTGCCTTTGAGCCTCGGCTGGTGCGATTTACTCAAGACTGGCAAGACCCTGCGCGATTGAAGGAAGCACCACGCTACCTGGACTTCCAACGCCTCAGCGCTGCGTGCGCCTGGGTCGGAGCATACGAGGCGTGGACGCTGTTGCAGCTTGGCAAGGCCTATCGTCGCGTCTGCTTGTCCAGCGGCCCTGATCCAGCTCAAGAAGCAGAAGGCATCGCAGCGGGATGGCGGCAACTGGCTAAGGATTTGGCAGCGTTCTGTTGAAGCTCGCACACGGCATACGATGGATGTATGCGTTTTTTGAACAAAGAGAGCCTCGCCCAGGGCGAGGACTGGTATGGCAATACTGCCGCAGTGACATGTTTCCACTGCGGCAAGGTATTTCTTACATCACAAGTGCTCCATCGCAAAGGCAGAGCCTGCCCCAAGTGCGGTGAGTGCAAGGTGATGTTCACCAAAGAAGGTGTCACGGTAAGCGAAGCGGGCGACACAGCTTAGTTCTGCTTCAGTTTTTCTGCGCGCACATCGCTTGCCGTGAAGACGCTGAGGAACGGCGTGTTGCCGATTGCGGCTTCGATGTTGGCACGGCCACCCTGTTCGCGATCCACCAGGCAGAGCACGGCTGCGACGGTCATGCCTGCGGCCTTTACGGCTTCAATAGCGGTGATGGTGCTGCCGCCGGTAGTGCAGACGTCATCCACAACAACTACCGACACTCCTTCGCGAACATAGCCCTCAATCTGCCGGCCGGTGCCGTGCTGCTTGAGGGCCTTGCGGACGAGGAAGCCATGGACCGGCTTCGCATCTGCGTGTTCCAGCGCATACCAAGCTGTTGCAGACGCTGTGTTGCTCACCAGCGGATCGGCACCCATCGTCAGACCGCCCACAGCAACTGCCTGCGGTGCATGTTGGCGAATCAGTTCAGCAAAGACGAGTCCGCTAAGGCGACCGCCCTCGGCATCCAGCGTGGTGGTGCGGCAGTCGATGTAGTAATCGCTCTTGGCGCCGGAGGCCAGGGTGAAGTCGCCCAGACGAAAGCTGAGCTTTGCAATCAGGCTGAGAAGTTTGGCGCGGTCGGCGGTCAGAGCAGTGGAAAGGTCCATAGCTCTATGAAAACAGCGAGTCAGCGAGTCAGCAAGTCAGCCAGCCAGCGGGGCCGTGCTTTTCGCGAACCTGCACACCCGGCGTATCGTTTTCACGTGAGGTAATGGCGATGGATGCGGTGCCGTTTTTTGTGGACCAACTGGAGCGGGAACATGCGTTAAACAAGAAGATGTTGGCACAGGTGCCGGAAGGCAAAAACACCTGGAAGCCGCATGAAAAGTCGATGGAGCTTGGTTACCTTGCCGCTCTTGTAGCGCAGATGCCCGCGTGGATTGCACTGGTACTTACCACGGACGAGCTTGAGTTGACCGATCCTCATGCGGGACAGGACTTTCGCCCAGTGGCACAGGATTCCAATGAAGCGTTGCTTGCTTACGCAGACATCGCCTTAGGAAAGGCAAACTCAGCTCTTTCCTCGGTGAAGGAGGAGCAGTGGGGGCAACCATGGACGCTGAAAATCGCGGGCAATGCTGTGAGCAGCGCCACGCGGCTGCAGCAGGTAGCGGAGAACTTTACCCACATGGCGCATCACCGTGGGCAGTTGACGGTGTACCTGCGGCTGCTGGGCGATAAGGTGCCAGCTACATATGGCCCCAGCGCGGATGAAAAGGTGGGTTAATCCGCATTCATTTAAAAGCAAAACGGGTGCAGCCTGAGCCGCACCCGTTTTGCTTTTAAATCGGAAGGGAATTACAGACCCTTGCTTACCAGGAACAGGATCAGGTCCTTCACTCGCGAGCTGTAGCCCCATTCGTTGTCGTACCAGGAGATGACCTTGCCCGTCTTTTCGCCGATGACCTTGGTCAACTTCGAATCGAAGATGGACGAGCGGCTGTCGCCCTTGAAGTCGCTGCTGACCAGTTCCTCGTCCGTGTAGCCCAGGATGCCCTTCAGAGCGCCTTCGCTGGCCGACTTGATCGCTTCATTGATGCTGGCGATGGTCATCGGCTTTTCCGTGTTGAAGGTGAGATCGATCACGGAGACGTTCGGAGTGGGTACGCGCATGGAGAAGCCGTCCAGCTTGCCGTCCATTTCGGGGATGACGAGCTTCAGGGCCTTGGCAGCGCCAGTGGTCGACGGGATCATGTTGATGGCTGCAGCGCGTGCGCGGCGCAGGTCCTTGTGCGGGAAGTCCAGGATGACCTGATCGTTGGTGTAGCTGTGGATCGTGGTCATGATGCCGCTGGTGATGCCGAACTTCTCGTGCAGCACCTTCACCACGGGCGCAAGGCCGTTGGTAGTGCAGCTTGCGTTCGAAATGACGTGGTGCTTCGATGCGTCGTACTTGTCGCTGTTTACACCTAGCACCAGCGTTACATCTTCATTCGTTGCCGGGGCGGAGATGATGACCTTCTTCACGGTTTCGCCCAGATGGGCCTTCGCCTTGGTGGCGTCGGTGAAGTGGCCAGTGGATTCCACCACGATCTGGGCGCCAACCTCTGCCCAGGGCAGCTTGGCGGGATCGCGCTCGGCGAAGACCTTGATCTTCTTGCCGTTCACGCTGATGTAGTCATCGCCGGCTTCAATCTCGTGCTTCAGGTTGCCGAGGATGGAGTCGTACTTCAACAGGTGCGCCAGCGTTGCAGGGCTGGTCAGATCGTTGACGGCCACAAATTCGATTTCAGGGTTATCGATTGCGGTGCGGAAGACGTTGCGGCCGATGCGGCCAAATCCGTTAATGCCTACCTTTACTGCCATGACGTGTCTTTAGCTTCCTCTCAGGGTTGCGGCGAACGCCGTTTCGTCCGTCGCAACCAGTGTAGCGGGTGCCCCGTGGGGTGGCGCAATTCGGCTGTGTGAAACCTTAGGGAGCCGTCCCAGATTCCTCGTAGGGTTTGGCTGGAGCCGCGTGGTGTGTTACAAACCGGCTATGCGGGACTGGATCCGCAACAAGATGAAAAGACGTGGTAAGCGTGGCCCCAACAACAGCGAGGCCACTGGAAAGATTGGGCAGGAGATCCCACAGGATCAGCCTGCAGCACTGCAGCCGAGTTACCCCGAGTCGGCCGCAAAAACGACGGAAATAGCTGCGGAAGCCGAACCGGAAGCGGTCGAGGCTGAGTCAGTTGCTCCCGGCAAGATTGAAGTGGAAACGCAGCCTGAGTCGTTGGCAGCGCCGGTGGAACCTCCCTCAGTTCCCGCAGGTGACAAGTCGGCTCCGCGTGGCTATGTCGTTCTGACCATTGGTCTTCCCGGAAGCGGAAAGACCACATGGTTCAAGCGCCGTGGTGTGACTCCCCTTAGCAGCGATATGCTGCGAAACATCCTCTTCGACGACATTACCGACCAGCGTTACAGCGGTCTGGTGTTCAGCACGCTGCGGTCATTGCTGCGTGCTCGCCTGATTGCCAAGATGCCGTGGAATTACGTGGACGCCACCAACCTTAGCGCGCACGAACGCCGCCAGTGGATCAAGATGGCTCGCTCGTTCGGTTACGAGGTGCAGGCCGTGTACTTTGACGTGCCGCTGGCAGTCTGCGTGGATCGCAACAGCAAGCGCGAGCGCCGCGTGGCTGATGACGTGATGCAGAAGATGGCAGAGCGCCTGCGTCCGCCATCGTTCAAGGAAGGCTTTACCAAGATCACGGTGGTCCGCGTGAAGGGGCAGGGCACTGCCGCTCCGGTGGCTGCGGTCAGCGATGATGCCTTCAATGCTCCTGTGCCCGCGGATGTGGATGTGCCGGAGCTGGACGGACCGGAAGGTGTTGAGCCGGACGAGCAGCAGGCTGAGTAAGAACAAATGAACGGCGCGGCCATTGAGTTCCGCGACGTCGTGGTTAACGCAGCGCCCTCCCGGCGAAATTCCGGCGAGGGCGTTGCTATTTTGAATGGCATTTCTCTGCGGCTGGAGGCTGGAAGCACTACGGCTCTGCTGGGCCGCTCCGGCAGCGGGAAAACGACGTTGCTGCGGACCATCAATGGGCTTGTATTACCCACGTCTGGAACTGTGTTGGTCGATGGCGAGGTCGTCGGACAGGGCGATGTGCTGGCGTTGCGACGACGCATTGGCTACGTGATCCAGGAGATTGGCCTCTATCCTCACCTGACCATCGAGCGCAACGTCGCGATGCCTCTGGAGCTTGCGGGAAAGCCTTTGCAGGAGCGGCAATCGCGTGCCCGCGAACTGCTTGCGGTGACCGGGCTTGATCCCGCGAAGTTTGCGGAGCGTATGCCGTGGCAGCTTTCCGGTGGTCAACGCCAGCGTGCAGGAGTAGCGCGAGCATTGGCTGTTGACCCTGCCATTCTGCTGCTGGACGAACCCTTTGGTGCTCTTGATCCGCTGACGCGTGCCGAGATGCAAACCATGCTGCGCGATCTGCTGAAGAAGCTGCAGAGGACTGCGGTCATCGTGACGCACGATCTTCAGGAAGCGGTCTTTCTTGCAGATCGAATCCTGCTGGTGGACAAGGGAAGTATCGTTGCAGACCTGCCTTCGCATGATGTTCTGCATTCGCAGATTCCTGCTGTGAAGGAATACGTCGCGGCAGTGCAACGCTTTGCGGAGGTGTTATGACTTTCCTTCGCGTGCATCTACATGAGCTTCTGCAACTGACTTTTGAGCACCTGTGGCTCACTGTGTCCGCCATGTTGTTCGCGTCGCTTATCGCGATTCCTGCAGGCATCTGGCTTACGCGGCATGAACGTTGGGCGAAGCCTGTAATCGGATTTGCGAACGTGGTGCAGACCGTGCCCAGCCTCGCACTCTTCGGCTTACTGCTGCCGGTGCCATGGCTTGGAGAAAACGCGGCGAGGTTGGCTATTCTTGCGCTTACCGGCTACGCGTTGTTGCCGATCCTTCGCAATACCTACGTGGGGATACAGGGCATTGACCCGGCTTTGATTGATGTGAGCCACGCGCTCGGCATGACGGGTTGGCAGCGGTTGACCAAGGTGGAATTGCCGCTTTCTGCAAGTGTTTTATTAGCCGGATTGCGCACAGCGACTGTCACATGCGTCGGTGTTGCAACGATTGCGGCGGCGATTGGTGCAGGTGGTTTGGGTGAATTTATCTTCCGCGGCGTAGCATCCGTCGATAATCGTTTTGTTCTGCTCGGAGCCGTTCCCTCTGCGCTTCTTGCTCTTTTTGCAGATGCGTTTCTCGGATGGATAGAACATCGTGTGGAAGTGCGGAGGCAGGCGTGAATCTCAAGGCAGCATGCGTGCTGCCGCTGATTCTGTTTCTGTTGACTGCGTGTAATCCGCCGCATGGTTCACGCATTGTCATTGGTGCGAAGAACTTCACGGAGCAGGTTCTGCTGGGCGAACTACTGGCTCAGGAGATGGAAGCACAGGGCGAATCGGTCGATCGGCGCTTCTATCTTGCGGGGAGTTACATCGCGCATCAGGCGCTTGTCTCCGGACGCATTGATGCTTATGTGGAGTACACCGGAACAGCGCTTACCTCCATCCTGAAACAGCCGCTGGATCATGATCCGCAGCGAGTTTTCGATACGGTTGCTCGCATTTATCGCGAACGATACGGCGTGCGTGTGATGCCATCTCTGGGCTTTGAAAATACGTTCGCCATGGTGATGCGCGGGGAAGATGCGGAGCGACTTCATCTCACACGGCTGAGTGAACTTGCAGCGGCGTCTGCAGCGCTGAAACTTGGCGTGGGATATGAGTTTGAGGAACGGCCTGACGGTCTTAGTGGACTGGAAGCTGCCTATGGTCTCCACTTTGCAGATTCGCCGCGCGTGATGGATCTTGGGCTGTTGTATCGAGCATTGCAGAATCGTCAGGTGGATATCGTCAGCGGCAACTCCACAGACGGCGCGATCACTGCGCTGGGATTTCGAGTGCTTGCGGACGATCGTCATTACTTTCCGCCGTATCAGGCTGTTCCGTTGGTGCGCGAGGACATGCTGCGTGCGCATCCTGCGGCACTGAAGGCGTTGCAGATGCTGACGGGAAAGATCACGGAAGCGCAGATGCAGACCATGAACCACGCAGTGGAAGGCGAACACAAGGATCCCGCAGAAGTGGTGAAGACGTTTCGACTAAAAAACGGCCTGTGATATCAGTTTCGGAGCATCGAGGCACGACTTTCTTCGGCGCTTTGCATCCAACGAAGAAGATGGCGCAAGTAAACCTGAAGCGATTGATTTTGGCTTGTGCGGCCACTGTTCTCTCTGTGCTTCTTTTTCTCAAAACGAATTACGAGAACCTCAATGCAGCCCGTCCTGAGACGCTGCTGTCTTCGCTTTGGAGTGTCTTCGGCATCCTGATGCTGGTGTGCGTTGCGTGGCTTTGGGTGGAAGTGGTTTTGCTACTGCTTTCTCCGGCGCAATCAAATCTTCAAGACAGTGGCAATGATTTGCTAAGCTGTGCGGATGAATCGCATCTTCCTGTTTCGTACGGTGCTGTTCCTTATGCTGGCGCTCCCGAATTGCGCTTTTTCGCAGAGCGCGAAAGCCGTAAGCGGAGCAACGAAACCAGGCTCTGAAAGGACCGCGCAGATGCATGCAGCAGGAACATTTCAAGTAAGCGTAAAGCCGACAGAAGCCAGCGAAATTGGCAAAGCTGCCGGGCTTGGCCGCATGACCATCGACAAAGTATGGAGCGGTGGTATTGAGGGCACGAGCAAAGGCGAAATGACCACCACCGCCGTGGGAACCACGATGGCTTATGTCGCTCTGGAAACCATGACGGTGAAGGTTAACGGCAAGTCCGGTACGTTCGTTTTCTCGCACAAGGCGACCATGGATTCGACTGACCCCAAGACCGGTGTCATGGACATCAGCGTGCTGCCGAATACCGGTACGGGCGAGCTAAAAGGCATCGAAGGCTCCCTGCAGATCACCATGGATAAATCCGGCCATAGTTACGACTTTACGTACACATTGCCTGCGGAATAACCCTTGACGTTGGCCTATACACAACAAACCGGGCCGCTTTTTGCTACAGTTTGTGTTGTCGATTCGCTTCCCGCTCCGTCTCTCAAAGCAGGGCTGACGAACTCCTAAGGATCCGCATGACTTTCCCGAACCGCTACCGTGCATCGCGCCAGGATGAGGGCTTCACACTCATCGAATTGCTGATCGTGATGTCGATCATTATCATCATTGCCACCTTCGCGATCCCCAACATCACGCGCATCAAGCGGCAGGGCAACGAGACTTCGGCCATCCAGTCCATCCGCGCTATTGTGGCGGCGCAGTTGCAGTATCAGCAAACCTATCCGGCGAACGGCTATGCCTGCTCGCTGGCAGCTTTGGGCGGTGACAAGGGAGCTTCACCGACGCCGGCTGCTGCTGGTCTGCTGCCTACAGATCTCGCAGGTGGCAACAAGGCGGGTTATACCTTCGCCATCGTCAACTGCAATAAGGTGACGATTAACAACCAGGATCAGTACACGTCCTACGAAATTACCGCTGTTCCGCAGAAGGTGGGCAACACCGGCGATCGTGGCTTCTGCTCGGATGACTCGCAGCAGATCAAGTACGACCCCAAGGGCGGTACCGCCTGCACGCAGCCCATTCAGTAAACGGGTTTCATGTTGGAAAGGCGCAGCTTCGGCTGCGCCTTTCGTCTGTGTATGGGATGACTACAGGGAGAGTTTGTGCGTCTTAGCAAAACGATGAAGTTTCTTACAGGATTCGCCGCGGTTGCTGTGTTGACGGTCTCCACGCATGCGCAGGACGTTCATGCCATTGCATCGAAGGTCGACGACCACTACAACCACCTGACCACGCTGCATGCGACGTACACCGAACACTACAGCGGCATGGGCCAGCAGCGCACGGAGACAGGCACGCTGTTGCTGAAGAAGCCGGGCCGCATGCGCTGGCAGTACAGCAACGGCAAACTCTTCGTGCTGGATGGCAAATACGCCATCAGCTACACACCGGGCGATCCCCAAGCGCAGCGTGTACCAGCAAAGCAGCTTGACGACATGCGTTCGCCGCTTCGCTTTCTGCTCGGCCATACGAAGCTGGAAAAGGAACTGGACAACCTGACGGTAGTGCCAGCAGGCAGCGGGGAAGTCACGCTGAGTGGAACGCCGCATTACGCGATGTCGCCCGGTGATCAGCGCGTGCAACGTATCGCCGTGACCGTCGTCGCTGCGACGGGTGTCATTACGGGCCTGCGCATCGAAGAAATCGACGGAACGATAACGGAGTTTGCCTTCCGCGACATGAAGGAGAATGTAGCTGCTTCCGATGCAGATTTCCGTTTCACGGCGCCGGCAGGGGTGACGGTAGTGGACGGTCTGCCTCCGGCGTAGCCATCTTCCTCTCAAAACAGGCGTTTATCGCATCATGCATCTTGAGGCAGAGGAATTTTGTTCTTGATCTAGGACTAAATATGTCCTACAAAGAATAAGGACGTATTCAGTCCGCATTCTCTTCAGGATCGTTTCCCGATGAAGCCCTCGCACTTGTTGTTCGCCCTGCCCATTCTTCTTTCAACGGCTGCTGTTGCACAGGGCCCCGGTGGACCGCCGAAGCGCATTGTTCTGGAGGCGCTGGACACTGACGGCGACGGCCAGCTTTCCGCTGCGGAAATTGCGGCAGCATCGCAGTCGTTGCTGAAGCTGGACAAGAATGGCGACGGGCAGATCACTTCTGCGGAATACAGCCAGCGTCTGGAAGACAAGACTGCCGTCAGCGATCTGGAGCAGCGCCTGATGCTGCTGGACAAGAATGGCGACGGTGTTCTGACGGCAGACGAGGTACCTGAGCGCATGAAGCCCCTCTTCGAACGCGGCGACACAAACCACGATGGCAAGCTGACCAGGGAAGAGATTGTCGCCATGTCAGGCAAGCAGGCTGATCCGCAGGGACGCCCCGTTGGGCGTGGCAACTTCAGCAGCGTGGATCCTGTCATGATTGCGCTGGATGTCGACAAGGACGGCATCCTCTCCGCAACGGAAATTGCGAATGCTTCTGCTGCGTTGAAGACGCTGGACAAGGATGGCGATGGCACGTTGTCAGCAGCGGAACTTCGCATGCGTCAGCAAACACCGCGTCAGCGCGCTGAGCACCTCTTCGACGAGTGGGACACCAACAAGGACGGCGCTCTGACCAAGGAAGAGATGCCGGATCGCATGCAGGCGCAGTTTGAAGTGATTGATACGAACCACGACGGCAAGGTCGACATGGATGAGGCGACTGCCTACATGGAGAAGATGCCGCAGGGACGTGGCCCCGGTGGTCCCGGAGGCGGTCAGCGTCCTCAGGGTGAAGGCCAACCTCGTCAGTAGGTCGCAACAAATTCCGGCGTCGCAACGTCGATATCAATCAGCAGCAAGGTTTTCCCCTTATACGGATTTCATTCCGGGAGATGTGTTTTATGAAGAAGACTGTTTCGATTGCGAGGGGTAGTGTTACCTCTCTGGCTGCGGTTGCGTTAGGTCTGCTGCCCGGTTTTGTGGCCGCAAATGCTGCGGAACTCACGGTGACTCCGGCAAAGGATGCTGCGGGCACGTGGGGTTTCTCACATGAGAATGTGCTGGGAACATCGTTGGATGCGGCCATCAGTGCGCCCTCGCAGCGCGATGCGCGAGTAGCGGAGAAGGCGGCTCTTGCTGAGTTTGATCGTCTGTCAGCGAAGCTCAGCGCGTGGAATGCTGACAGCGAATTTTCGCGTTGGCAGAAGACTCGTGGCGTGGCGGTGAAGGTATCGCCGGAACTGATGGAAGTGCTGGCGCACTTCGATGCATGGCAGGGTGAGACAGGTGGCGTTCTGAACGCTTCCAGTGAGACCGCGGCAAAGGTATGGCGTAGCGCGGCAGCAAAGGGCGTAGCGCCATCCACGGAACAGCTTGCCGCTGCGGTGCAGGCGATGAAGCAGCCGCACTGGTCGCTGGATCGTGTGCATGGCACAGCGACGCGTCTGGGTAGTGCACCGCTTGTACTGGCTAGCTTCACCAAGAGCTGGATCACGGAGAAGGCTGCGGAGGCCGCTCTGCACGCGGGCGCAACGGGCGTCATGCTGAATGTGGGAGGCGACATCGTCACGCGCGGTGCACTTACGCAACGTGTGGATGTTGCCAATCCGCAGACGCATGCTGAGAACGATGCAGCGATCGACACGGTCGTGTTGCGTGATCGTGCGATTGCCACCAGCGGCAGCTATCGCCGTGGCTTCGATGTGGCAGGTGAGCGCATGTCGCACATCATCGACCCGCGTACGGCTACGCCTGCAGCGCAGGTGCTGTCCTCCAGTGTTATCGCTCAGGATGCAACTACAGCAGGTGCATTGGCCACTGCGTTGTCGATTCTGTCGCCGCGCGAATCGCAGGCGCTGATGCAGCGTCACCCGGATGCGCAGTACCTCATTGTGACTGCGTCGGGTGAGGAGATTCGGAGCAACGGGTGGACGAACTACGCCGAGCCCAAGCTGGAACGTGCAGCGTACATCGTGAAGGCGGGTGCTGCTGCGCCGCAGGCTGGCAGCAACTGGAATCAGTCCATGGAACTGCAGATCAAGCTGGAACTGCCGCGCATGGACAACCCGCGCTACCGTCGTCCGTATGTCGCCGTGTGGATTGAGGACAAGGATAAATATCCGGTTCGCACCATTGCACTGTGGTTCAAGAATCCACGTTGGCTGAACGAGTTGAAGCAGTGGTATCGCGATGACCAGTTGCGCAACCTGAGCGAGGGCACGGATATCTCTGGAACAGTTTCCAGTGCGACACGCGTTCCCGGTTCGTACACGCTGAAGTGGGACGGCAAGGACAACAATGGCAAGCTGGTGAAGGCTGGCACATATACCGTGGTGATTGAAGCTGCGCGTGAGCACGGCGGACACTCGCTGCTGCGCCAGGAGATCAATTTCAACGGCACGCCTACAGCGAAGACGTTGCCGGCAAGCGAAGAACTGGGAGCGGTGCAGCTTGACTACCGCAAGCAGTAGTTCCACTAAGCCCGAGAGCCATCACAGCACACCCGGAAAGGCGAAACAGCCTCTCCGGGTGCGTCTGCGTAAGCAGACTGCGATTATTTCCCGCTGGCTGCATATCTATCTCTCCATGGCGTCGTTCGCCGTGGTGCTTTTCTTTGCGGTGACTGGACTCACACTGAACCATGCGGAATATTTCTCGCATGGAGAGGTCGTTAAGAACCTTAACGGTTCGCTTTCTGCGAAGGAGATGGGACCGAAGGATCACCCGGACACGCTGGCCATTGTGGAGCACATCCGCAACACGGACCACGTGCATGGTGCGGTGAACACGGAAGATCTGCGCGTGGATGACGACCAGATCACCTTCAGTTTTCGTGGGCCTGGTTACAGCGCAGATACGACAGTGGATAGAGCCACAGGAAAGTATCAGGTGGTGGAGACAAAGGCAGGTTTCGTTGCTGTCATCAACGACCTCCACAAAGGACGCGACAGCGGCAAGGTGTGGTCGTGGGTGATTGACGGCTCGGCAATCCTGCTGACGCTGGTTTCGCTTACAGGGCTTGTGCTGATCTTCTTCATCTACAAACGGCGCACCAGCGGGCTTTTGCTGGCCGCGATTGCAACCGCAGTGTGCCTGCTGCTCTATCGCATCTGGGTACCGTAATGCTTAGGCAGGAATAAGCCCGTAACGTTCCATGAGGGCTTTTACCTTTTCCGCGTCGGGCTTGCCCGGCCCGTTCACAATCTCGCCAATCTCTTCAAAGTAGCGCTTGCCAATTGAAGCTGGTTGCAACGTGACCAGAACCTTTGCAGGAGTGTCGCCGAGGTTGGTGTGGTGATGCACCTTTCCTCGCTCAATGAAGAGAGAGTCGCCGGAACGCACTTCCTGCAGACCGCCATCTACAGTAGAAGTGAGTACCCCTTCGAGTCCGTAGATGAATTCATCCACCTCACGATGGAAGTGAGGTTCGGGGACACCTGCGTTGGGTGGCACGAGAAACTCAAACACCACCATGTCGCGTCCCTGTGGCTCGTCTACCAGGAAGTTCAATTCCAGCGCGCCAATGCGAACGAGCGATGCGCTCTCCATCTCAGCCATTTTGCTTACCCGTGGGAAGAATGTGCGAGAAGGTTAGCACGACAAATCAGCGCGAGTAACTTTCAAATCGCCAAGATTCCCTAGCAGCGTCAATGAAATTTTTCCCGGCTGCAACAGTTCCACGGCAAGCCTCTGCACGTCTGCGGCGGTGACGCGATCCACATCGGCGATGATGTCATCCACTGTGTTGAAGCGGCCATAGTACATCTGCTGACGAGCAAGATTGCTCATGCGCGATGAAGAGCTTTCCAGTCCGAGCACGATGTTGCCTTTGCTCTGATTCTTCGCGCGTTCGAGTTCATCTTCGCTGACGGACTCCGCCTTAATACGGCGGAACTCTTCCAGGATGAGACGCAGCATCTCCTGCGTCTTCTCAATCGAAGTTCCCGCATAGATACTCAGCGCGCCGGTATCGCGGAAGGGCGACAGCTCTGAGTAAATTGAATATGCCAATCCAGCTTCTTCACGTACAGACTGGAACAGCCGCGAACTCATGCCGCCGCCAAGGATGCTGCTGAGAAGGTACAGCGCGTAACGATCGGGATGATCCACGCGCGGAGCGGGGACGCCGAGGCAGATCTGTACCTGCTCCAGCGACTTCTTGTTGCGCAGTGTGATGTGCGGCGTCGGGGCAGGTTCGGGAAAGCGCGTCCGTGTGTCAGATGTTGCGGCCAAGGCACCAAAGTAGCGTGTGACTTCCGCGATCATCTCCTCGTGTTCGAGATGTCCCGCAGCAGAGAAGACCATGTTGGAAGGAACGAAACGTTCGGAATGAAAACGGCGCACTGCTGCTTCATCAAAGCTGGAGACGGTCTTTGCCGTGCCCAGGATGGAGCGTGCCAGCGGATCGTTCTTCCAGAAGTTAGCCGTATGAATCTCGTGGATGAGGTAGTCGGGATTGTCCTCGTCCATCTTGATTTCTTCAAGCACCACAGACTGTTCGCGCGCGATGTCGTCCGGTGTGAACGTCGGATTCAGGACTAGGTCCGCGAGAATGTTCATCGCGGTGGGGACATTCGAATCCAGTACTTTGATGTTGAAGCAGACGGTTTCCTTACCCGTGAACGCATCCAGGTTGCCACCGATGGCGTCTGTCTCGCGGGCAATATCGCGTGCGGAGCGCGTCGTGGTGCCCTTGAACACCATGTGTTCTACAAAGTGCGACAGGCCGTTTTCTTCCGCCTGTTCATCACGCGAACCGGTACCGATCCAGACGCCCAGACTGACGGAGCGCACATGAGGCATGCGTTCGGTCAGCACCAGCATGCCGTTCGGCAGTGTGGTGCGGCGGATGTTGCGTTCGTTGGAGGCGGTGGCGGCTGCGGCATTCTCCGCAAAGGGAGTGGTTTCGACCATCCTTCCATTGTAGCGATACGCCGGAGGCTAGGCCTGACGATGTATCGGTTCGCCTGCAATGCGCTCCAAGAGTTGCGCTTTCACGCCAGGCCAGTCTTCTGCGGTGATGCTGTACCACTTGGTGTGTCGCGTCGATCCGTCAGGCATGATCATGTGATTGCGGAAGGTGCCCTCGTACTGCGCGCCCAGCTTTAGCATGGCGTTCTGCGAGTGCAGATTTTCGTGGTGTGTTTTCAATGCGATGCGGCGCAGAGCAAGCGTTTCAAAACCGTAGGTCATCTGCAGCAGCTTTACGCGAGGATTCACACCGCTGGAACGCCACGGTTTTGCCAGCCACGTAAAGCCAATCTCGGCACCACGATGCGCTCTTTGGATATCAAGAAAGCGGGTTGCGCCCACTGCTTCATTGCCAACAAAGGTCACCCATGCTTCCACCAGCCCCTGTTCAGCCTGAAGAAGAGAATCTTCCACGTGTTTCTTCACGTCATCGGGCGTAGTCGGACGCACACTCATGTAGCGCCAGATGGATTCATCCAGCGCAATCTGCGTTAGTGCAGAAATATGTTCGGTGGATAGCGGTTCCAGGCGAACGCCGTAGCCTTCAAGAAGCGGCGTGTGGTTCATCGCGACGGCTCGCGTTCCGCCAGATCCATCAGTGCATCGGCCACGCGGTCGTAGTCGTGGCGCAGCACGATGCCTTCATAAACGAAGCTGCCTGTGACAGGCGTTACACCTATGTCGCGAATACGATCAAGGTCATTTTCAATCGGCTGTTGTCCGCTGCTGGCATAGTGTTGCAACAGCGCTGGCGAGATTGGCGCGGTATTCAGCAATGCGAAGTCGAATAACCGCTGCCCTCCGGTGTGTGACTGAATCTGTTCCATGTGTTCCGACGCAGTCAGGCCTATCGATTCGTTTGCCTGCGTCATCAGGTTGCCGATGTACACGCGCTTTGCCTTTGACGCCGCAATCGCTTCCGGAATGCCCTTCACCAGAAGGTTGGTGATGAGGGAAGTGAAGAGTGATCCCGGTCCGATGGTGATCAGGTCGGCTTCACCAATGGCTTCCAGCGCTTCCTGCATGGGAGGCGCATCGGAGGGGTGCATGCGCAGTTCGACAATGCGCTGTTGCGACGCGGTGATGTTCGTTTCGCCGTGAACGACGGAACCGTCATCCATGATGGCGGAGAGCGTTACGGGAGAGTTCGTAGCCGGATAGATGTTGCCGCGCGCTGCCAGAATGTGCGACGAGGCCTGCACAGCCTTGGCGAAATCGCCTCCGTGAATGGCCGTCAGTGCGGCAAGAAAAAGATTGCCAAACGAATGACCGGAGAGCGCATGCGTTGTCCCGTTTTCAGGAAAGCGGTATTGAAACAGCTTGGTCAGTAGTCGCTCATCTTCGCTGAGGGCTGCGACACAGTTGCGCACATCGCCCGGCGGCAAAATTTGCAGGTCTTCGCGCAGGCGTCCAGAGGAACCACCGTCGTCTGTCACGGTGACCAGTGCCGAAAGTTTGCGAATCCGACAGGGCAGGTTGAGACACGCGTCGGCTTCGTTGCCGCCTGCATCCGCGGGATCCACATAACGCTTCAGGCCGCGCAGGAGCGTGGAGAGGCCTGTACCCCCACCAATGGCTACTACGCGCAGTTGCTTTGCCGAAGCTGACATCCTTGGAGTGTACCCGTTCCTTTTGCACGAAGTTGCGTAGATTACGTTTCAATTCCGCAGCAGCGTGGGCGCGGGCGTTCCGTTCAGCACAGCCTCAATGTTGTCCAATGCCAGCATGCCCATGGCCGTACGTGTCTCCACCGTAGCGCTGCCAATGTGTGGCAACAGAAACGTGTTGGGTAGATCGAGATAGCCAGGGTTCAGATTCGGTTCGCCTTCGAAAACATCTAGGCCAGCTGCGGCAATTCGTCCAGACTTCAGCGCGGCAATCAGGTCGTCGTCCTTTACCAGTGCGCCGCGTGCTGTGTTGATGACGATTGCGCCAGCAGGAAGCAGGTCGATGTTTTCTTTGCGAAGGAAGTGTCGCGTCTCGTCTGACGCAGGTGCATTGATGGAAAGGAATTGGCTCACACGCAGCAGCGAAGCCGCATTTTCATGGAAGACGGCACCTTGTTCCTCTTCTGGCGATAGCCGACGACGATTGCTGTAGTGCACGTGCATGCCAAAAGCACGCGCACGATGCGCCAGCGCCTGACCGATGCGCCCCATGCCGTAGATGCCTAATATCTTGCCCTGAGGCGACCTTCCCAGCAGATCGCCCTTGGAAGACACCCACAGGCCGCTGCGAAGCCGCTGCTGAGCCTCGTAGGCGCGGCGCGAGGCACCCAGCAGTAGCAGCATGGCCACATCCGCGGTCGCGTCCGTCAGTACGCCCGGCGTGTGCGAGACGGGAATGCCTCTCTCGCGCGCCGCGGCCAGATCCACATGGTCGTATCCCACGGAAAACGTGGCGATCACTTTTACGGACTTTGAAAGCAGCGAGAAGAAGCGCGCATCCAGCTTGTTCACGGGCGAGACGAGGATGGCATCGGCGCCATCGGCGGCCTGCAGCAGTTCGTCCTGCGTCCACGGCTGTTCGTTGGGGTTCCAGCGAGGCTCAAAATCATGGTTAATGCGTGCATCCACTTCAGGTGTGAAGTGGCGTGCCACGGCAAGGATAGGCTTCATGGATTCCATGTTAGCCGTTGCCGAATCGCACGAAAAACCGCAGGCCGACAAGATGCCAGCCTGCGGTTCGATGATTCGTTTGGTTTCCTACGCTTCCGGGTACAGCAGTTCGGTGAAGCGGGGATCGTCTGCCATGTCCTGAAAGTCAGAGTCGGAGCGGGCCAGGATGCGGTTCTGGCTATTCAGGCGGATCGCCTCTGTCAGCTTCTCCAGGCAGTTGTGCGAGTCGCCGGTGACGGAGGCAAGCACCGCCAGGCCGTAGAATGCATAGTCAGCTTCGGAGTTGCCATCCAGAATCTCGTTCAGATGGTCGCGCGCGTCTTCAAACTGTCCATCGTTCAGCAGAGAGATCGCGTAGTCATACTTCTCTTCGGCGGAAGAGAAGCTCGTCGTCTTGCGATTTGCCTGGGCAACGCAAGCGGCAAGGTACATACGAATGCGATCAATGAATTCTGACGGAGCAATTGCCAGCAGCTTTTCCAGCGACGGATGTGCTGCGGCATAGTTGCCCTGCTGCATGGCGCGCACGGCTTCTTCGTACTGCCGCAGAATCTCCTGCCGTAGCTCGTCCTGCGGAGGTGCCACGGTGCCTGCGATGGTGCGTGAGGGCTTTCCGGCAGTAGCGGTCTTGCCGGGCTTTGCAGAGGTCTTGGAAGTTGCAGATTTTGCGGCTGGCATGAGTGTCCTGAAGGTTTTCCGTATGCCTTATTTGCTTTGGGGGACGGATGAAGTTGGCAACGGGTGTTCGCTATGCGTTATACGGGAGTGTCGCGACGCGGTCAAGGGCGAGACATCCGGTTGCGTTCCGCAGCAGCGTACAGCACCGGGTTGAGGGTGGGATCGTTATACATCTTCATCTGTCGGTAGAGCTGAAAACGCCGCTCGCCACGCACTACCTGTTGCCATAAATCCGCCAGGCAGCCGGTCAAGGCAGAGCTCTGTTCGCGCAAGATAGTGAGTCGCTGGCGGTTGCGTTCCCGATGTTCCTCGGATGCGTCCTGTCGCTGCATTTCTTCTTCTGTATGAAAGATCTTCAAGCAGAGGATTGAAAGACGATCCAGGATCATGCCCGGTGTCTCCGAATGCAACGGCGAGTTGGGATTGGGGAGTCCCGCCGCCGTCAGGGCTGACATCAACGTGTTATCTACCTGCTCTACCAGGTCATTGCGCCGTTGGTTGGTTTGATCAATGGCGCGCTTTACTTCCGCGATCACCGCATCGGTAGCGTCGGTGTCGCGCGCGCGATCTTCCAGATGCCACAAATCAAAGTTGCTGCGGTGTAAACGCTGCAATAAATCATTCTCATATGGGTCAGAGTTGGAAACATGCCAACTCGCGGTATATTCCGCAAAACGTTGCGCTTCAGCCTGCGCATCAAGCAGATGTGTCAGTTCTGGCGTGGGGTCGAAAGCGGTGTCGGCGTGTAGCATGCAGGTGAGAATGAGTGTAACGGGTACAGTAAGGAGCGCCGCTATCAGCCGCAAAGCACGTAGGGTATTAGTCTATCGCCTGGGTAGTTTGGGCGACACTTTGATAGCACTTCCATCGCTTCATTTGGTGGAACGCGCGTTCCCTATGGCAGAGCGCAAACTGCTGACAAATTTTCCCGTTTCCGGCAAGGCTCCAGCAGCAGCGGCCGTCCTCGGCGAGTCCGGCCTCATCCACGGCTACGAGCGCTACACGGTGGGCACGCGCAGCCCCTGGGAGTTGTTAAAACTCGCGTTCCGCATTCGCCGCTTCCGGCCAAACACCCTGGTGTATCTAATGGCCGCACGCGGCACTGTCACTGCGCAGCGTGATCTGCGTTTCTTCCGCACGATCTGCGGCATACGTAACGTCGTCGGCATTCCGGTTACTGAGGACATGCAGCGCTGCCGCGTGGACGCGGAAGGTATGTTGGAGCCTGAGGCATCACGATTAGCTCGCAACATCGGCGCTCTGGGCGAGGCTTACCTGAACGAGCCCGCAAGCTGGGACATGCGACTCACCGAAGATGAGACTGTCGCAGCCGATCGTTTGTTGGAACCCGTGGCACATCTGCCATGCATCGCGGTCAGCGTAGGAACCAAGGTGCAGGCGAAAGATTGGGGGCGCGATAACTGGCGTGCACTGCTATCGCGCGTTGCAGAACTGTACCCAAACCACGGCCTGGTGCTTGCAGGTGCTCCTGAAGAATCAGAGGCGAGCGAGTTCGCAGCAGATGGCTGGCGTTCCGTTGAGGGGGCCGGTCCTGTTGTCAATCTTTGCGGCAAACTATCGCCGCGTGAGAGTGCGGTTGCCTTCAGCAGGTGCCGTGTGTTTCTGGGCCATGACAGTGGCCCCATGCATCTTGCCGCATCAGTGCAAACGCCCTGCGTTGCTATCTTTGCAGCGCGTAACAAACCGCGGATGTGGTTTCCATTCGGAAAACATCATCGCGTGATTTACCACCATGTTGACTGTTGGGGATGCGCTTTAGAGACCTGCATTGAACAAAAGCGCAAATGTCTGCTTTCTATCACTGTTGATGAAGTATTGGCTGCGCTTACCGCTACCATGAAGATGTCCGTCACAAAGACGTCTTGAAGGAGAGGCATGCTTCCCGAGTTGCACAAGGTACTTGACCTGCTGGAGGATGGCTTCGGCCGACTCAGTGTGTTGGTAGTTGGCGATGTCATGATTGACCGCTACATTGTGGGCGATGTGGAACGCATCTCGCCGGAAGCCCCTGTTCCTGTACTGCGGCAGGTTCGTGAATATTCCCGCCCGGGTGGCGCAGCAAACGTTGCGATGAACCTTGCTGGATTGGGCCTGAAGGCAACACTTACAGGATTTGTAGGAGATGACACTGCCGGAAGGGAACTACGTGCGCTGCTGGCAGACTCCGGTGTAGACGCTTCAGGATTGGTTGACTGCGGACTTCCCACCATCGCAAAGACGCGTGTCGTTAGCCGCACGCAGCAGTTGATGCGCATTGACGTGGAAAGCCGCGACAATCACGATGACACCGATTGTCAGGCACTTTGCGATTTCGCCACAAAGGCAGTTGCGTCTGTGCAGGCAGTCATCCTTTCGGATTACGCGAAAGGTGCATTGACGGATGCGCTTTGCCATGCCGTGATCGACGCAGCACGTTCGAAGGGTGTACCTGTTCTGGTGGATCCCAAAACGCGCGATCTGTCGAAGTATAGCGGCGCCACCACGATCAGCCCCAACCTGAATGAACTTAGCATGGCTACCGGTGTTCCTGCGCATCAGACAGATGCTCTGTTGCAGGCAGGACGTGATCTGCTGCGCTCCTTACACATGGATTACCTCACCGTCACCATGAGTGAGAAAGGCATTCGCGTGCTCCATGCGGATGGCAAGGGAGAAGAGATTCATTCTCCAGCGCGTGCACGCGAAGTATTCGACGTGTCGGGTGCGGGCGATACCGTCATCGCAACGCTTGCGGCGGGCCTGGCCGGTGGTCTGCAGGTCGGTACGGCAGTAGACTTGGCGAACATCGCGGCAGGCATCGTCGTTGCCAAGCTGGGAACGGTGCCTGTAACGGCGCACGAGATCGTCGCAGAGTTGACCGTTTCCGGCGGAGTTACCTCCGCTGAAAAAGTGCTGGATATGGAGCGCGCCGCAGCACGCATTGCTGAATGGCAGGAATCGGGCGAGACGGTTGTATTCACCAACGGCTGCTTTGACCTTCTGCACATCGGTCACGTCACCCTGCTTGAAGATTGCCGCCGTTATGGTTCGAAGCTCGTGGTCGCCATGAACACGGATCGTTCCGTGAGCGAGTTGAAGGGGCCCACGCGTCCTATCGTTGGCCAGAATGAACGTACACGCGTGATGGCTGCATTGGGTTGCGTGGATATGGTGGTGCTCTTTGATGAAGAGACGCCGCTGGAATTAATTCGTGCTCTCAAGCCGAATGTCCTGGTGAAGGGTGGCGATTATTCCGTGGAGACTGTCGTGGGGCATGAAGATGTTCTTGCCGCAGGTGGCCGCGTGGAGATTGTGCCCACCGTGGAAGGCTTCTCAACGACCAACATCGTGAAAAAGATGACAGCCGGCTGCACGAAGTAAAGCAGAGCGTGGCGAATCGGCGCACAGAAGGCTCGGGGAGTATCGCGAACGGTTCGCGCAGAATATCTGAGTCATTCTTCCACTGCCAGGCAGGCCGACATTCTGGCCAGAATCAGGTATTCTTGAATTGTTCGAGAGGTTAGCTCAGTTGGTAGAGCATCGCCCTTTTAAGGCGCTGGTCCTGGGTTCGAGTCCCAGACCTCTCACCATTCCCACCTGATTGTTTCCAAACAGTTTCCCGTTATGGGGCAGGGCGTTCCGCTCTGGATTCCCATGCAACTTTAGTGGCAGATACGTAGGTTGACTTGAGATGGTAAGGAACGTAGCCTCTCCTCAAGCAGGGTGCATTTCGCACCAGCTGATGTGCAAACCTCGTCCGATTGCCGGTCTGGAACCGGCGACGGCCCGCTGTGGCCGCTTTTGTTATTGTGCCGGTTTTGAGGATGCCCTTGAAGTAAGGCGGAGAGAACGGAAGCATGGACGATAACAGCCTGAATCCGGCAGAAGACGAACACCTCACGGGAACTCCGGAGACACCGGAAGACGTTGCTGTGCTGTACACATGGGCGAATGTTCATGGTGGGAAGTACCGTGACTTTTCTGCAGAGCGTCGCGAGCACCGCGCACAGCAACGCCACCGTATGGTGGAGGCGCAGCGTCAGGCTGAATTGGACGCCGCGCACGCTAGAGAAGAGGCTGCCGCACGAGAGCTGGAAGAGGCGCGCCTCAGGGAGCAGGATGCCGCCGATGAAGCTGCCCGTAGAGAAGCTGAAGAGGCGCGTCTGCTTGCTGAGGAACGTGCCACACGCGAGCGCCAGGCCGCGCAGCGTCATGTGGAGACGGCTGAAAGTCTGAAGCGTGCTCTGGAAGACGCGCAGCGCGAGATGGAAGAAGCACGCCGCCGCGTCGAAGAGCAGGCTGCACGTTACGCTGAGGTGGACGCGCGTTATCAGAATTCAACTCGCCAGCAGTTACCCGGCGAAATCAACGATCCCTACTACTACGCAGGACACTTGGAGCCTACGGCGTTTGCTCCAGGCAAAGGCGTCCGCAGTTCCGTTCCGCAGCGCGTCTCCTCAGAGCGCAGGATCGCAGAAAATTACTACCGCTCCAAAGAAGGTACTGAAATGCCTGCGGCCACCCCGCAGGAGCGCGATCCGCATGGACTGCTTTCTTCTGGCATCCGTCCACGCCCCTCTGGTTCGCGTTCTCCCTACACGGAGAGCTATGCCTACCCGGAACGTCGCATGGAAACTCAGGGAGACTCGCAAGAGCGCAATCGACCCGATGAGTGGGAGCGTCTGCATCGTTCTGATGAGATGCGTGCGCGGGACATCGACGATCACGGCTATTACGACCATCAGTTTGATCGCAAGAGCGCCTCGTCTGTAACTCCACCTGCCCCGCATAGTTCCTCTGATCTGAATTCCGCTGCGAGCGATTTGTATATCCCGCCGCGTAGCCATTCGTCGCGTCCCTCATCTGTATCGGCCGAACGCCGCGTGACGCGTTCTCAGGATCCAGAGCCCGGTAGTCCACACGGATTGGACACGCGCGTGCGTCGCCGTGAATCTGCGACAGATATTTCCGCACGCACGACCCGTCGTTCACGACAGGAATCCGCCGCCCGTCCGTCCGCCGGCATGTCCGAAGCTGCGGAGTACAGCGCAGAATCCCTGAAGGCCATGCGTCGCCTCCCAACGGATCGGCGCTGGTCAGACGCGAGTCTGCCGCCTGAGCAACGGGATGAGCCTGTGCGTTCGCCGGAAGAACGTCCAGAATGGCTCGGGCGCGAAGCGCGTGTGCCTTCTGAGACTCCATCGCCTCAGCAACGACCCATAGCAGACCCTTTCGCGAGCGGTGAGCACGACTACGTCTATGGGGAAGAGAATCCCCATGAAGAGCAGCGTGCGCGTTCATCAGCACACCGCGGGCAGTTTGTACCTGCTCCGGATGGCGGATTCAACCTTCCTCCGTTGCCGGATGCGTTTACTGTATCTCGAGGAGAAACGCATGTACGTGAAAACGACCAGAGTGAGGATGCTCCTGCTCGTATCTCTGAAACGCGCCGTGTCGAACGTGTCTCGGACAGCCGCGCTGCCCATGATGTTCGACCAACCCCGCCACCTGCTTCTGAATACGTAGTGGACAGGGAAGTGCCGCAGGCAAGACCTGTTCCCAGCGAGTCGCCGAGTCGTCCGGCCTCGCGTGCGTCGGGAGACACGCTCCAGCAATCGCGCGAACGTGTTGCGGCACGCTGGTTTGCTTTAAAGGGTCTTGTTGGAAATACAGAAACTCCTGCGGAGCCTGCTGTCCCTGCGCGCAACAAGGAAGTGTCAGTGCCAACGCTCTGTGTCATGTCTTTGTCCGGCGGTGTGGGCAAGACCAGCATGGTGGCCACCATTGGCCGCACGCTGTCCTCCATGGGGGAACGAGTTCTTCTGGCGGATGTCACGCCACACGGGTTGTTGCCGTATTACTTTGGCGCACGCGAACTGCGTCCGGATGTGGTGCGGACCTTCTCGCCTCCACCAGACAGCAAGGACGCGCCTGTCTTCATGGTGAATTACGAGGCGGAGCGGCTGAATGGAAATGACGAAGGTCAGGCAGCCCTGTTGGAGGAGATCACTCGGCACGCTCGCGGCACGCAGCGCGTTCTGCTTGATCTGAACGGTTCCAGTGCATGGTTAGGTCGTCGTCTGGCAGAAAAGCATGCCAAGATTCTTGTACCCATTACGCCGGATATGAATTCTGTCCTTGGTATCAAGAATATGGAACGCTTCTTTGCCGGAGCGCAGGATGCGGAGGGACGTCCCGTTCGTCCGTACTATGTTTTGAACCAGTTTGATGCCTCGCTGCCGCTGCATCTGGATGTGCGCGAGGTGATGCGTCAGCAACTCGGAGATCGCCTGTTGCCGGTAATGATCCGGCGCTCACCCGCTGTTGCCGAGGCGCTGGCCGAAGGTATGACCGTTATGGATTACGCACCGGAATCACCGGTTGCAGAGGATTACATGCATCTGGCGGAGTGGGCTCGCAATCTTGCGGCACCAGCGCAGAACAGTATGCGAAGCATCCGCTGGAGTGAACGATGACAGAAACGCGACTCTGGCAGGAGTTTGAAAGCGGCGATAACTATCCCATGCTTCTCCTGCGCACCACAGTGGTTTTCTGCTGTGTGTGTCTTCTGGTGTATGCCGGCTTGCTGGAACTCACGTGGCCGCAGCAGGCCATCCTTGGCGTGGTGACCGTTCTCATCGCGGTATGGATGGACCGTTCCTCCTCGTCATACCTCATCACGCTCACGCTGATGATGGCGTCCTGCTATTCCACGTTTCGTTACGCCTACTGGCGTATCTCCACGGTCATCAAGTTCTTCATGGATCCCGCTTCGCAGTGGGGCGGCCTGGATGCGTTCTTCATCTTCCTGCTGGTTCTGGCGGAAGCGTATTCGTTCTCCATTCTTTACCTTGGCTACATCCAGACACTCTGGCCGCTGCGTCGCACGCCGGTGCCGCTCCCGGATGATCCGGAAGACTGGCCTGCCGTCGACCTGCTGATTCCGACGTACAACGAGCCTCTCAACGTGGTTCGTTACACAGCGCTCGCGGCCACGCTTATCGATTGGCCTGCGGACAAGCTGAACGTCTACGTTCTGGATGACGGCAAGCGCGAAGAGTTTCGCGTCTTTTGCGAAGAAGCGGGAATCGGTTACATGACGCGCGACGACAACGCGCACGCCAAGGCTGGCAACATTAATCGCGCTCTGAAGCGCCTGAATTCGCCGCTTGTAGCCATCTTCGATTCTGACCACGTTCCCACCCGCTCCTTCCTGCAGGTGACGGTCGGTTGGTTTGTGCGCGATCGTAAGTTGGGCATGCTGCAAACGCCGCACCACTTCTATTCGCCCGATCCGTTTGAGCGTAACCTGGGCCAGTTCCGCGCCATCCCTAATGAAGGCGAACTGTTTTACGGTATCGTGCAGGACGGCAATGATCTGTGGAATGCCACCTTCTTCTGCGGCTCCTGCGCGGTCCTGCGTCGCGAAGCTTTGGATGAAATCGGCGGCATCGCTGTCGAAACCGTTACAGAAGACGCTCACACCAGTCTGCGTATGCAGATCAATGGTTGGAACACGGCCTACATCAACATTCCGCAGGCGGCAGGTTTGGCCACAGAACGCCTCAGTGGTCACGTGAAGCAGCGTATCCGTTGGGCACGCGGCATGATCCAGATCATGCGTACAGACAATCCGCTGTTTGCGCCGGGCCTCAAGCCCATGCAGCGGCTCTGCTACTTCAACGCGATGACGCACTTCCTCTACGGTCTGCCGCGTCTCATCTTCCTCTTCGCTCCTTTGATCTATCTGATCCTTGGCCACACGAACGTGCCGGGTTACTGGGCAGCCATCCTTGCGTACGCCTTTCCGCACCTTGTGCTGTCGTCCATGACGAACTCGCGTATTCAGGGGCAACACCGGCATTCGTTCTGGAACGAAATCTACGAGACCGTGCTGGCGCCGTACATCTTCCTGCCCACATTCATGGCCATCATCAACCCCAAGCTGGGTTCGTTCAACGTAACGGCAAAGGGTGGTGTGGTCAGTCGCAGGTTCTTCGATTCGCGTATCGCGCTGCCGTTCCTCACGATGCTCGCATTTAGCTTCCTGGGCATCCTGTGCGCGATTCCGCGGTACTTCCATTTCCCGGGAAGCAGCCTTGTCTGGCCGTTGAACGTTCTCGCGAACATGTATGACGGCACGCATCCCGGAACGATCCTCATGAATGTGATGTGGACGTGCTTCAACATCCTCATCCTCGGCGTTGCCTGCGGTGTGGCATGGGAAAGCCAACAGCGTCGTCAAACGGTGCGCGTCACCATGCAGGTGCCGGTCACGGTGGAGCTGCCGGATGGAACCATGCTTACCGGTGTAACGGCCGACGTTTCCAGCGGTGGCGTGATGATGGAAACCGATGAAGCCGCCATGGTGGAGGGCGGGGAACCAGTACGGCTCCACTTCCCGGTGTTGGACGGCGAGGAGTCGCTTCCTGCCACCATCGTTCGGGTCAATGGAACAGAACTCCGTGCACAGTTTGATCCGCTCTCTATTCAAGAAGAAGAGGCGCTGACGCAGGTGCTGTACTCGCGTGCGGATACATGGCTGGGATGGGGAGAAGCTCGTGAGGCCGACCGTCCGTTGAAGAGTCTGGCGCGCATTCTGAGTCTTGCAGTAATTGGGTTGAGAGAAACCTTCCGAGGTCTGATGAAGAAGAACGCAGGTAGTGGAAAAGGTGCGCTGAGTACGGGAATCGCCCCGCTGGCGCTGCTGCTCACGCTGGGAATGTTGTTGGGATTGGGTGGCGTTTCACTACACGCACAGACACCCGGCATGATGGTGCCCCCTGCACCGCAGAGCGGTGCAGCAAATGTGGCCGTCGGTGCACTTGGACAGACAGCCGGTTCTGCGCCGCAACAGCGAGTCATGCCCCCGGGACAGTTCGACAACGTCTTCACGCTACAGGATGTGGGCGTTGCAGACACCGTCGTTCTACGTGGCGTGGATGCATATCACTCGATCTATTTCGCTGTCCCTCAGACGCAGGTAGTAAAAACCGCAACTCTGCATCTGCGCTATCACTTTTCACCCGGCCTCTTGCCGGCGCTGAGCCATTTGAAGGTTTCCGTCAACGGCACGCTTTTCGCTACGCTGCCAGTCACGCAGCAACCAAAGCAGACACCCACAGATCTGACACCTTCAGAGAAGATTGCAGAGAGTCAGAAGCTCTCCGTCACACGCGTCGGCGAGAACAATGCGCTGCTCGAAGCCACGCTGGAAATGCCTGCGGACATGCTGGTCCGCGACAACCAAATCACCTTTGAGTTCATCGGCCATTACACGCTCCAGTGCGAAGATCCTTCGCACTCCACGCTGTGGTCACACGTCGACAACAACAGCTCCATTGAACTCACCGGCAATCTGCTGCCCCTGCAGGATGATCTGAAGCTGTTGCCACTGCCGTTCTATGACGCAGCGGTCAACCTGCACCCCGTGGTGCCCATCGTCTTCCTGAACCAGCCGTCGACCAAAGCGATGCAGGCCGCGGGTATCGTCGCATCGTATTTCGGTGTACTCACGGACTACCGCAAGGTGCGTTTCCCGGTGTCGTTCGGACAGATCCCGCAGGGCAACGTCATCGTGATCAGCGAGAACGCAGGAGAGCTCCCGGCATCGCTGAATGTGCAGTCTACCGGCGGCCCCACCATCGCCATGAGGACGAATCCGTCCGACCCCTATTCGAAGGTGCTGGTACTCACCGGAAACTCCGCTGCTGATGCTGTGCTGGCAGCACAGGCGCTCTCGCTACAGAAGGACATGTGGCAGGGGAATCAGGTATCCGCATCCGTGACGCATCCTGCTCCCAGCGAGCCTGATGACGCGCCGCGTTGGATGCCTACAGATCGTCTGACGACCGTCGGTCAACTCATGCAGACCGGCGATCTTCAGGGTGACGGCTCAGTCCCCGTGGGTGTCTTTATGCGCCTGCCGCCAGATCTCTACTATGGTTCGCGCGCCAACCTCATCTTCCACATGGACTACCGGTACAACCCGGTACCGCTGGCGAACGAAAGCACGCTGCAGGTCTACATGAATACGGCGTACGTGTCGTCCACGCCCATGCCGCATGCGGATCGCGCCTCGGCACGTCTTGAGACGGAGATTCCAGTCCCACGCGTGGACATGCGTCCGTTCTCGCAGACCATGAGCCTGAAGTTCGTCTTCCAGATTGCGAAGAAGAACAAGTGCCAGGACACGGCACCGCTCAACCTGCAGGGAGCCATCATCAAGGACTCCTATCTGGATATTCGTGACATTCCGCATCTGGCAGTCCTGCCGGATCTGGAACTGTTCTCAAATGCCGGCTTCCCGTTCACGCGATATAAGGACCTTTCGCAAACCTCGTTCATCCTGCCCGATAACCCCGGTGCGGACGAGATCGAGGCCTTCCTGACCCTCATGGGCCACTTCGGTGCTGCCACTGGTTATCCCGCTATCGACGTTACGGTGGATGGACCCGATGGCTTGAAGTCCGACGGCAAGAAGGACTACATCGTGTTGGGCACCGTGGAAGATCAGACGGCCTTTGCCAAACTGAACAACCGCCTGCCGGTGCAGGTTTCCACCGGTGGTCTCAAAATCTCCGACACCCAGGGCTTCTTTGCTCCGCTGGAACACGCATGGTGGAAGGTTCGTTCCTCCGATCACGTGAAGACGGGAGAACTGGAAGTCTCGGGCGGTCTTCCTGACGCATTGGTGGAAGGCGTGGAGTGGCCAGCGCGTTCCAATCGGTCGGTGGTTGTAATCGCTCTGCGCGATCATTCCGTTATCCCGGCGTTCCTTAACACCTTCCTCCGCGTCAGCTCGTCGTCGGACATTTCGCAGTCTGTCTCGGTGCTGCACGGAACACAGTTTGTCTCTTACCGTATTGGCAACGACGTCTATAAGGTCGGTTCGTTGTCAATCTGGACACGTCTCCAGTTGTTCTTTTCTGAATTCCCTGCATCCGTTGTATTGCTGGTGATTGTGGCCTCCATTTTGTTGGCAGCGCTCATCCGCGTATCGCTCCGCCGTCGTGCACGGCTGCGGTTGCAGGGAGAGGACTAATGCTGGGAGTACGAAAAGGATGGCGTGCTTGCTTCCGCCGCACTGCGGCGGCTGCAATCGCGTGTGTGACGTTGCTGTCGCAGACGGGCTGCCGGGCAGAGGTTCCCTGGCCGTTGTGGCAGGCCTATCGTGCGAAGTTTGTGGATGCATCGGGCCGAGTCATCGATCATGACGCGAATGACCACACCACCAGCGAAGGCATGGCGTACGGCATGTTTTTCGCGCTCGTCACAAACGACCGTCCGACCTTTGACAAGATGCTCCGCTGGACAGAGGACAACCTGGCCGGTGGGGATCTGACGGCGCGCCTCCCCGCATGGAACTGGGGTAAATCGCCGGATGGCCAGTGGAAGACACTCGATGCTAACTCTGCAGCCGATGCTGATCTATGGATGGCCTATGACCTCGTCGAGGCCGGCCGTTTGTGGAAGGACGATCGTCTCGCGAAACTTGGCACCGTGCTGGCAAGTCACATCGCCCAAAGTGAAGTCGCGCTCGTGCCCGGATTGGGAACAGTGTTGCTCCCCGGTCCGCAGGGCTTCCATCCCGATCCGAACACCTTCATCCTGAACCCCTCGTACACGCCGCCACAGGTGGTGGCGCGGCTGCGGGTAGATTCGCCACAGGGCCCGTGGACGTCGCTGCTGGAAAGTTATCCCATGTTGATACAGGGAAGCTCGCCAGCCGGGTACGTCATGGACTGGGTCACCGCAGGATCGGGTGTACACCCCAGCGGAACCCCGGCACAGCTTGCTACCGGCAAGAACGACTTCACGCCGGTAGGTGCCTATGAGGCCATCCGCGTGTATCTCTGGTTGGGCATGTCCGACAAAAACACCGCTGGGGTCTCCGAATCGCTGGGATATCTGCAGGGCATGGGGCGCTACATGCAAACCGCCCCAACGCCACCGCTGCAGGTGGATTCCGCGGGAAAGATACTGAATCCAGAAGGTACCGTTGGATTTTCAGCCGCTGTGATCCCTTACCTGGTCACAACAGGGCGCATGAGCCAGGCAAAGGCTCAGAACGACCGCCTTACAGCCAGCAAGGACGGCGCCACCAGCCTTTATGGTCACTCCGCTCTGTATTACGACCAGAACCTTGCACTGTTTGCGACGGGGTGGGAAGAGGGCCGTTTTCGCTTCGATCGAGACGGAAGGCTCAAGCTGAAATGGAAGTAGAACAAGGTAAATAACTGTTGCATCAAGAGTAAACCCCAAAAAAAGTGGGTGTTGTACGTAAGAAACGGGTAAGATTCTGAGGGGAATCTGGCAAACCTGACCCTTGGGTCGCGGAGTTTAGCATGCGCAGGCAGCGTACCAGCGCAGAGGCAATTTGAATGGCATACAAGGCTCCATACCGGCGGACGCTTCTGTTCCTGAGTGCCGTTCTTCTGAGCACTCCGGCAGAGCTGTGCCTGCACGCGCAGACGCAACCCGCCGCTTCCAGCGCAGCCACGCAGGCTTTGCTGGATAAGGCACGTTCGTTGGAGTCACGCGGACGCATGGATATGGCTGCGCAGACCTGGCAGCAGGTCCTGCTCGCTGATCCGAACAATACGGACGCACTTGCTGGTCTGGCGCGTGCCGCCAAGATGTCCGGCAACAACGCGCTGGCCAACACATATCTGCAGCGCCTTCGTTCGATTAACCCGAACGATCCTGGCATTGCTCGCGCGGAAAGCGTGATGCAGCAGGGAGCGCAGCTCGCGGAATTGCAGAAGGCAGGCAAGCTTGCCGCCGCTGGAAATTACGCCGAATCCGTGCGCATCTACCGCTCCGTCTTCGGCAACAATCCGCCCCAGGGCGAATGGGCACTGGCTTATTACGAGACGGAAGCCGCCACGGAAGACGGTCGTCCGCACGCGATTGCCGCGTTGCGGTCGTTGATGGATCGTTATCCCGCGGACTCGCGCTACCAGGTCGCACTCGGCCGCATCCTCACCTACAACCCCAAGACCCGCGCGGAAGGCCGCAGGCTGCTGGAACGTCATCCCAACGATCCGCAGGCAGTGGAGGCACTGAAGCAGTCGCTGGTGTGGGACGCACAGAATCCCGCTTCTGCGGGTGACATCCGCAGCTATCTCGCGAAACACAAAGACCCGCAGTTGCAGGACGCGCTCCGCACCACGGAAGCGAATCAGCGTGCTGCGGCAAAGAGCCGCAAACCGAGCGCTGGAGCGCCCTATGTTGAGCCTCCAGAGAATGCAGCGCTCCGTCAATACAACGCGGAACAAAGCGCTGCCTACGCGGCTCTGAACGCGAAGCGATTCACAGAGGCGGAAGAGCGCTTCAAGACCTTGCTGGCGAAGAATCCCAATGATGCCCGTGCGCTTGCCGGCATGGGATACGTCCGCATGAATCAGCAGAACTTCGGTGGCGCCATCTCGTTCCTCGAGCAGGCAAAGCAGGAGGGCGCAGCAGACAAGGGCCTTGACGCGAATCTTTCCAGCGCGCGTTACTTCTACACGATTCAAGAGGGCGGTATCGCTCTCAACGAGAACGACCTGACCACTGCGGAACAGCAGTATCGGCAGGCTCTTTCCATCCGCCCAAGCGGCCCGGAAGCTTTGCTCGGACTTGCTGGAACGCTTGCCAAGGCACAGCAGCCGGAACCGGCCGCCTCTGCGTATCAGGAATATATTCGCCTGAAGCCGCAGGCCATCGAAGGCTGGCGCGGTTTGTTCATGACGCAGTATCAGGCAGGCCATGCTGCTGCCGCACTCGACACCGAACGCCGTACGCCGCAGACGATCCGCACGCAACTCATGCGTGACCCGGATTATCTCCGGTCGCTGGCATCGGCATATTCTGCCGTCGGCCGCGACGCGGATGCACAGCGCGTTCTGCGGTCCGCGCTCGACCTGCCTTTCCCCACAGGAGCGCAGGGCCTGAAGGCGGACACGCAGCTTCAGTACGCAAGTCTGCTCTTGCAGGCAAATCATCTTGATCAGGCCGCTGGCCTGTACCGGCAGGTACTTGCCGGGGACCCTACGAACGCGCTCGCATGGCAGGGATTAGTTAATACCCTGCACACCATGCATGACGATGCGGGCGCGATTCAGACCCTGGAGAGCATGCCGCCTGTTGTCTACGACCAGGCGCTCCGTGACCCCGGCTTCCTTGGAACTGCCGCGGCCATCTACCAGTCGCAGAACAAGTACGACATAGCCCAGAGCCTGTTGGAGCGCGCCATTGCGCAGCAAAATACCGCAGGCCAGCGCATCCCGGCACCGCTGCAGTTGCAGTTGGCTGGTCTGTATCTTCAGCGCAACGATGCGGCACATGCCTTTCCCATCTATCAGCGCATCCTGACGGAAAATCCGGATCGCGTGGATGCCTGGAAGGGACTACTTACCGCATTGCATACCGCTGGCCGTGACCGCGAGGCGCTGGCGCAGATTCAGCAGATTCCGGTGGCCACGCGCAAAACGCTCGAAGGTGACGTGGAGTATCTCCAGACTGTTGGCAACATCTACAACGGCCTCGGCCAGCCTTCGCAGGCCATGCTGTTCTTAAACCGCGTGCAGCAGCGTTACGCCAGCCAGCACACGGTAGCCCCGGCAGACATTGATATTCAGAACGCATGGCTGCTCTTCAACGGGCAGAATGACGTTGGTCTCTATCGCCAGTTGCTGGTGCTCGGCAATCGTCAGGATCTTTCTGACGAGCAGCGCCGCACGGTGCAGGTGATCTGGGCGAACTGGGCGGTTCGCAAGGCGAATCAGTCCGCCGCAGCAAATAATGAAAAGCGTTCGCTTGCCATCCTGAACGCTACGGCACGCGCCTTCCCAGACAATCCCGGAGTCATTAAGGCGCTTGCAGGTGGCTATCTCCGCGCCGGAATGGCGAAGCAGGCAGTAGCCATTTTCAAAGCGCAGGACATGAGCACAGGTTCTGCAGCGGATTACAAGGCTGCCGTCGGCTCCGCGCTGGCCGCAAATGATCTCAAGGACGCCGAAAACTGGCTGCGTTATGCGCTGAATCAGTATCCGCGTGATGGCCAGATTCTGAATCTTGCTGCGCGTTTCGAGCAGGCTCGTGGCGATAGCACGCGTGCCGCCGACTACTATCGCGCATCACTCGCCGCCCAGCCGCAGCCTGACCCCGGTTCGGAGCTGGCGTACATCCTGAACCAGCCTTCGCCGCTGAACCCGCGTCAGTTGCCCAGCCCCACGCAGGCTGAGGGCCTTGCACAGCTTCTGGCTCCCGGTCAGGAAGATCGCAACCCGGACGGCACGCCCATGACGCAGCCGCCTGCACATCCGTATCTGCCGAATGCCTCGAACTCGTATGGTCAGGCACCCGTGCAGATTGGTACGCAAGCGCCGCTTCCGGGTTCTGGTTATGCGGTGCCTTACAACAGCAATACCGCTCAACCGGCTGTGCCGTCGTACATGGCAAATCCCAATTCCACGGTGCGCCAGCAGCCTTCCACGCAGCGTCTACGGGATTACGTTCCTAATTCCGGCACACTTCCTGCTGCGGGAGCCATCGTGTATCCGGGCGTCTCGGAAAATTACGCGATGCCGGACATCTCCGGCCATGTGCAAGAAGCTCCGTTGACCGCAAGCGCGCAGCCGCTCTCCTCGGAGACGGACTTGCCGGGAACCGCACCGGACGCCTCGCTGGCGTATCAGCAAGAACAAATTCGCCGTTCCACGGAACAGGCTCAGTCCGCGAACACGTCGGAACCTGTTTATCTGGCGGGATCGTACAAGGAAGGCGCGCAGACCGGCCAGTTCAACGGCGAAGTCTATGGTCCGTACGTTCCCTACGTTCCGCCGACGCAGCAGAATGCAACGCCGATGATCACGTACTCGCCCAGCGATGTGCGAGTTCCTACCCATGCAGTCAGCAACAGCAAGCGCGGCGGGAAGACGGTGCATCCTGAAATTGCCGCAGCAGAGGCTGCTGCACAGCGTCGCCGCCAGTCGGATCCGCGAAGCATGATGGGGCAGAGCACTCCGCCGGACGAGATCTCCGACGGCACGCCGCGCAGCACACAGTACTCGCTGACACCGGCCCCCGGACAAACTGGCCAACCATCCTCCTTGCCCGCGACGTCTCCGACGAATACGCAGCCGTACGACACCTCGGTTACGAATGACGGCAATACGTACCGTCAGGGCTTGGGCAGCACGCGTACCACCACGACTCAGCCCGGCCGTTCATACAACAACTACGGCATTCAGAGCGCCGATAACGGCTATGGACAGCAGTATCCGCAGCCCACGCGGCCTGTGATTAAGGGCACCACTACGGCCCACCGGACCACGCGTTCACGTTCGGCTACATCCATTTCTGGAGTGGGCCAGGCTTCAGCACCTATCTTCTATCCTGCGGCTCCCAGCGAGCTTTCGACGCAGCCCTACCCGGATCTGCCGCCTTACAACAACGGCAACAATCGCATTCCCACGGATGGCGATCTGGTCGCGCGTAGCGTCCCGCCGTTGCGTGGTTATTACGATCCGAACGAAAAGGTGGCACCGCCGCTCAACGAGCGTCAGCAGACGGAACTCGACCTGGCCACACTGGAATCCAGCTACTCCGGTTGGGTAGGTGGCAGCGGTTGGGTACGTTTCCGTAGCGGTACACCGGGCGTCAATCGCCTCTTCGATTACGAAGCCCCCATAGAAGCCACCTTCGTGGCGGGGAACCGCGTGCGCTTCTCTGTCATTCCGAAGGCGGTCTTCCTGAATAGCGGAACGCTCGATCTCGGCACGCTGGGCGCAACCACCGCGACACCGCTGCTGGGCACATTGCCTGCTACGGCCATCACCTCGCCTGCGCCTCAGTATTCTTCGGGCGTTGGCGGTGAACTGCAGATGAGCACCACGAACTTTGGCCTGGCCGTTGGCTATACGCCTTACTCGTTTCTGGTGAACAACATCACTGGCCGCGCTCGCGCGCGTTTCTTCAATCATCTGACGCTCTTCGGCGAGCGCGACTCCGTGAAGGATACGCAGCTTTCCTACGCCGGTCTGCGTGACCCGGGTTCTGTTACTCCCGTCTACTCAGGCAATATCTGGGGCGGTGTTGTCTCCACCACGGCAGGCGCGCGTATCGATTTTGGCGATGAGAAGTCGGGCTTTTACGTCAGTGGTGACGGTGGCACCGTCAACGGCTACAAGGTGCTGGACAACCAGAAGTTTGAAGGCACCATGGGCGCGTATTTCCGCGTCTGGCAGGTGCCGGAATATGGCTCGCTGAACGTGGGCGGCAGCTTCTTCGGCATGCACTACGCCCACAACGAAATCCCTCTGACCTACGGCAACGGCGGTTACTTCAGCCCTGAAGTCTATTTCCTGGGTTCGTTGCCCATCACCTGGAATGGTCACTATCGCGACAAGTGGCATTACACCATTGCGGGTGCTATCGGCGTGCAGACCTTCGTGCAGGACACGGCGAAGTACTATCCCATGTCCGATTCCGCCAGCGTGGCATTGTTTAACGGTTCGCTCTCTGGCTGCTCGTTGACTGAGATTGCCCAGAAGACCTGCGCCACGGCCTACAACGCACGCAGCACCTCCACTGGAGCGAACTTCAACATCGGTGGCGAGTTCAGTTATCACGTAACCGAACACTGGTACGTAGGCGGAGCGCTGGCTGCGAACAACACCAACAACTACACGATGGTGCAGCCCACCTTCTTTGCGCGCTACCTGTTTAAAGCGCAGTACCCCACGGACGACTACCCGACGGGTCTCTTCCCGGTGGAAGGACTCCGTCCGCTACGCGTTCCATAACCATCTGAGACATTCGTAAAAAACAAAAGCACAGCTTCGGCTGTGCTTTTTTGCTGCACCGCATCAGGGCAGGCGACAGACCTTTGCATCCCCATTGCGATAAGGGCACGCAAACGCTGTGTCAGAATCTGTAGGCAACAAAATCCACGTAGCTCCGTAAGAACGCAGCCGCTGAAGACGTTGTGCATCGGGTAATACGGCAAGCCCTTCCTGCGCCTGGCTGCCAGTCCACCACGCATCCGCCAATTCCGGCATAACAGAGGCAATGCCGCCATCCTTTGCCGCATCGGGAATCGTGCTCCGTTGTGCAATGGCTCGCACCATCTGCGCATCTTCGCCATGCATGGTCGTGTAATGTGCATCAACAGCAATCAATGCGTCTACGGGCGCATTCTGCCGAAGCCACAGGGCAGCTTCCTCATATCCGTTGCCACTGCGTCCCCAGGGATTTTCCCAGTGGGCTGAGTGGGGATAGGTCTCTCGCTGCAGAAACAGCATTCCACCCACAGCACCCAACGCAAACAAGCACAACACACCGCGTCTCCATGCTCGTCCGTCAGAAGCTGCCAGCCATCCACCCATCATCAGCACAAAAACGATGGAGACCAGATGCAGCAATCGCAAGGGCTGCAGGCGTGCTAGTAGGAATGCCGTATCGCTCGTGTGAATCAGCAGCAGAGCGCCAACAGTCACAGTCAACATAGAAGCGGCCATCGCCGCCGCCATAGCCTGCGCTGCAGAAGACATGATTGTGCTTTTGCCAGAAAGACCGGCGATAGCCAACAGCATGAGTACAGGCGCCACCAGTCCAATCCATTCGTACGATTGCCATTGCGACGGGAACCAGTATCCCCGCGACAGGGAAGCCGCACGCACCGCAGCGGAATCAACAGGAGCCACGATCTGTATCGCCACCATGACGCCAACGACAGCAAGCGCCAGCAGAACAAAGTCCCGCATGCGGCGCGCCGATCTCTGCCAGAGCAGTAGAAAAGCCGCAGGCAACAAAGCCCACAATGTCATCAGTGGATGGACCGCAAACGAAATGGCTCCGCACACAGCAGCAGAGCCATGTTTTCGACGCAAGAGAGCCGTTAGCCCCAGCAGAATCAACGGCGTGGAGAACGAGCGAGAAGTGAGATAAGGGTCCGCAATATAAAGCGACGTCCCGCCTACGGGCATGCCCATAGCCAGGGCAAACAGCAGCGTGGAGCAAATCTGCTGCCGACGTTCAGGCAGCAGCACGCAGGCCATCCGGTACGCTGCGGCCACGGTCGCTGCGATCGACAACAAATACAGCCCAAGTAGAACCACTTCCTGCGACAAACTGCTTCGCTGTACGACTTCTGCCACCACTGGAATAAAGAGACTCTTGCCGGTATGCGCCACGGCAAACGCTCGAAACGCAGGGAAGAGCGATGGATTTAAGCGAAGCGCCAACGCAGAAGCGTAGATACCGCCATCTTCGGCATAGGGGTGGTACCCCAGCAGTGCTGCAGCCACCAGAGACAATGCCGCCAGAAGCAGCAGCGTTGTACGCTTGCTGCCTGCAACTGTATTCATCGAGCGCAAACGCGCTTCTGTAAGAATCGAAACCGTTGCCATGCAGTGAGTGCGAGCACCTAAGACTAACGTGCAGAGTCCGCCGTGCGCAGCGGCGTCTTCTGCCAATCTTCGTATAATCGGTGAGGCATGTCCCAATTTCATTCCCGCCCGTATCCCCGCAGAGCAGGAGCCATTGTTTGAGCGAAAAGCCGTCCAGCAACGCAAGCCGCTACTGGAAACTCATTCCCGGACTTCTCATCTCTGCCTTTTTCCTTTGGCGGACACTCCGCGGATTCCACCTGGATGAGCTGCGCGATGTGCACTTTGGCCATCCCGTCTGGATTCTGGGTGTACTGGGTTTCATCTCAGTGGATTACGGCCTCCGCAGCTATCGCTGGTGGCTCATGTTGCGCCGGTATAACGCTCGCTTCACCGCATGCTTCCGCGTGCTGTTGACCAGCCTGGCGGCAAACAATATCCTGCCATTCCGTATTGGCGATTTCCTGCGCATCTTTGCCTATGCTCCGGACGTAAACGCATCCTCGTCCGCCGTACTTAGCACCGTGGTGTTGGAGCGTCTGCTGGATACGGTGATGCTGCTTGGCTTCTTTGCCGTGGCTGCTTCAGGACTGGAGAGCAGCTTCGGTGCGTTCTCGTTCCACGGCTATGGCATCGCGCAGACGGTTCGTCTGGCACTTGTCATACTGGCTCTGTGCCTGTGCCTGCTTCTCTTCGGCACGCACATCCTGCACATCCTGGTGCAGAAGCTAGTCGGGCGTTACGGCAATCACCCACGCACACGCAGCTTCGGCGAGTGGGCGGAGCAGTTGTTTGATGCCATCGTGCACATTCCATTTCCGGTGCGTTTTCTGCTTGTGCTGCTCACTGCCTTCGTCTGGCTCTTTGAAGGCATGGTCTTTTATTCCACCGCGCAACTTCTGGGCCTGAACACCTTCCACGGCTCCATGCTGGCGTCCATTCTCAGCAATCTGAGCTTTATGCTGCCCAGCGCCCCCGGTGGTATTGGTCCCTTTGAAGCATTTGGCAAGCTTGCCATGGAGTCGCAGGGAGTGCCTACGTCGCTGGCCATCCTGTACGCACTCTTTGTGCACTTCGTCATCTTTATGATCGTCAACATCGTCGGTGGCATCGGCTTCCTGATTAACCGCAAAGAGCATGGCGGTAAAACGCTCTCGCAGGAAATTGAATCACTTCCGCCTGAGGCTGATCTGCTGTAAGCAAGTATTGAAGAACTGCCGCGTACACGCGCAGCGCAAGTAGAAAGAACGAATTATGTATCGCAAACTCAAACAGGCACTGCTGGAAACTACAGCACATGTGCTGCAAACAAAATACGAAGTCACCGGCGCAAACATTGCCACGGAACTGCCCCCGAACATCGCTCTGGGCGAAATCGCAACGCCCGTTGCTTTTGAACTCGCAAAGCGTCTGCGCAAAGCACCGAAGATGATCGCCGCAGAACTTGCCGGTGAACTCAACGGGATCGACGGTGTTGCAACAGTGGAAGTGGCCGGTGCAGGCTACCTTAATGTGAAGCTTGACCGCGCAGCGATCACAAAACGCATTGCCAAGGGCGAGCACTCCGACATCGGTGGTGAAGGTCTTCGCCTCGTCGAACACACCAGCATCAATCCGAACAAGGCCGCGCACGTTGGCCATCTGCGCAATGCGATCCTCGGCGACAGCTTCGCCCGTCTCCTCCGCAAGGATGCTTACAAGTCCGGCTACCCCACGGTGGTGCAGAACTACATCGACAACACCGGCGTGCAGGTTGCTGATGTCGTCGTCGGCCTTCTTCAGCTGGAAGGGAAGTCACCTGCGGATGTGGATGCACTCATAGGCGATCTGATTGCACGCGGCGAGCGTGTCGATTACTACCTGTGGGATCTCTACGCGCGTGTCTCGCAATGGTATGACAGCGACGCCGATCAGAAGGAAGCGCGTAAGAAGCTGCGCCTCGATACGCTGCACCACATTGAAGAAGGCAATAACGAAATCGCAAAGGTCGCCGACCTTGTCGCCACCGCAGTTCTGGAACGCCATCTGGAAACCATGGAGCGTCTCAGCATTGAGTACGACTTCCTTCCGCGTGAAAGCGAAATCCTTCACCTGCATTTCTGGGAAGCAGCACGCCAGTTGATGGTGGAGCGTGGTGTCCTGTATCTGGAAACAGAGGGCAAGAACAAGGGCTGCTGGGTCATGCGTCGCCCCGGTGCGGAAGTCGTGGAAGGCCCCGATGAAGATGCAAAGGTCATCATCCGTTCCAACGGCACCGTGACTTACGTGGGCAAGGACATCGCGTATCACCTATGGAAGTTCGGACTTCTTCCGGGTCGTGATTTCGGTTACAAGATCTTCCGCGAATACGAAACGCATCCTTGCTGGATCAGCACCATGCACGGCGAAACGCCGCATCCGCACTACGGTCAGGCCGCTGCCATCTACAACGTGATTGATTCACGCCAGAACGATCCGCAGGCCAACGTAGTGGAGAGCCTGCGTGCGTTGGGTTACACCGAAGCCGCAGCGAACTACACACACATCAACTACGCGATGGTTGCACTCACACCGCGCTGCGCTGTCGATCTCGGTTACACGTTGAGCGATGCTGACAAGGAAAAGCAGTATCTCGAAGTCAGTGGCCGCAAGGGCTTCGGCGTCAAGGCAGATGATCTTCTGGATCGCCTGATCGCTGCCGCCAAATCCGAAGTGGATGCACGTCATCCCGAAGACCCCGAATCGCAGCGTCAGCGTTCCGCGGAGCAGATTGCAGTAGGTGCCTTGCGTTACTTCATGCTGAAGTACACACGCAACACCATCATCGCGTTTGATTTCCGCGATGCGCTTTCCTTCGAAGGCGAAACCGGCCCTTATGTGCAGTACTCTGCCGTGCGCGCCGCAAACATTTTGAAGAAGGCAGGCGTTACGGATCAGCATGCCATCCATGACATTGCTGACGTTGACCTCGCGCCCTACTTTGAAGGTGAAGCGGGTGACAGCCTGTGGGCCATGTGGCTCATCCTGTCGCGTGTGACAACGATTGTGGAGCAGGCAATTGCTGCAGCAGAACCCGCCATCGTCGCGCGTTTTGCCTTCCAGCTTGCGCAGGAGTTCAACAACTTCTACCACCGGAACCACGTGCTGAACGAAACCGATCCCGAAAGGAAGAAGTTGCTTCTCGCGACTGCCGCCGTGGCTTCGCGTGAACTCACACGCGTCCTCGGATGGCTCGGCATCGAAGTGCCACTGTCGATGTAAAAGCATGAGGTCAACGCAAGCTCTGTGTTGACCTCAAATTTCTAGAAATGCCGTCATCCTGATCGAAGCGCTGCGAAGTCGAAGGACCTGCATTCTTCTCGCGCTACGAGTATGTTTCTGTAAGCCTGCCTGCAATCTAAGAGTCTCGCTCATGGGGCACAGCAGCAACTGAAGCCAGCACCGCTTCCAGCATAAGTATGAGTTCTTGCGGATGAATCGGCTTGGTGACAGACCGTTTCACACCAAGCCGTTCCAGCTTTTTTGAATCTTCCGGCACCACTCCATTCACAAACAAAATGGCAGGCGCTGTAACGTCGCGTTCGCGCAGTTGTTGTAACAACGCCAATCCATCCATGTTTGGCATCTGCTTATCGGTCAGGATCACATCAACATGATTCTCTGTTGCGATACGCAGTGCCTCCACGCCATCTTCAGCGGCGAAAACGCGCGCTCCCATCCGTCGCAGAAGTACCGAAAACGTTAGTCGCAGGACAGGCTCGTCGTCCACAACAAGAATGCTGCTCTCTGCCAAGGTCATTGCGACAGCGCCCGCACCCATTCCACAATCGAGCGCACAGCGACGCCGCTCGGTCCCTTGGCAATGTATGAACGCGCATCGTCAATCCACGCCTGTCCTGCAATGTCCAGATGAATCCACGGCGTGTCGCCTGCAAACTCCTTCAGGAACATGGCAGCGGTGATCGCGCCACCCCAGCGATCCATGCCGGTATTCCGGATGTCGGCGATGTCGCTCTTGATCAGGTCGCGATAGTCGTCGGTGCAGGGAAGCTGCCAGAAAGTTTCGTTCGTCTTGTTCACTGCCTCGCGGAACAACGCAACCGTCGCATCATCGTTCGAGAACAAGCCGCTGTTCAACTTGCCCAGTGCAACAACACATGCGCCTGTCAGTGTTGCTGCGTTGATCAGATGTGTCGCACCGAGTGTCTTCGCATAGTGCAGCCCATCAGCCAGCACCAGACGGCCCTCGGCGTCAGTGTTCATCACCTCAATCGTTTTGCCGCTCATTGCAGTCAGTACATCGCCCGGCTTATACGCAGAGCCGCTGGGCATGTTTTCCGCAGAGCAGATAACACCGATCACCTCTACGGTAGGTTTCAGAGCAGCAATCGCCTGCATCGCACCAATCATGGCAGCGGCACCAGCCATGTCGTACTTCATCTTGTCCATGCCATCGGCCGGCTTAATGGAGATGCCGCCGGTGTCGAAGGTAATGCCTTTGCCCACAAGGCCCACCACGTTGCTGTTCGCGGCCTTCGCAGGCTTGTAGCGCATCACAATGAGCGCAGGAGGTTGCACGGAACCCTGTGCCACGCCAAGAAACGCTCCCATGCCCAGTTCCTTCAACTTCTCCGTGCTGTGAACTTCGCAGTACAGTCCACTCGCTTCACACATGGCAGCAGCACGCTTGCCAAGCTCCGTCGGTGTCAGCACATTGCCCGGCTCATTCACCAGCGAACGCGCAAAATTCTGCGCAGCAGCAAAGACTTCGCCTTCACGGAATCCACTTTCCAACTCAGCCTGCAACGTGGCATCGCCAAGCAAAGCGACGTTCTGCATGCTGCGGTCTTCACGTTGGCTGCGATACGTGTCTGCATCGTAATCCGCCAGCAAAAAACCTTCCGTCAGCGCACGCGACACAGCGGCTGTATCCAGGTTCGCGTCCAGCTTCGGAAACACGATCGCGGCATCGCGAATGTTCTTCGCTTTCGCGGTACGAATCGCCGTTCCCGCAGCCTTGCGAAGTTCAGCTGTGGAGAGCTTTGCAGCCTTGCCTGCGCCCACAATCAACAATCGCTCTGCTTTCAATCCAGCAGGCGCGTGTAGCAGCAGTGTGCCGCCGGATTCCGCTTTGAACTCACCGGAGTTCAGGAACGGGGCAGCAGCGGCAAGGGTTGTTTCCTCTGCGGTCAGAAGAGAAAGGGAAGGAGCATCATCCGGTGTGCCGGCTGTATCCACAGCAAACACGGTGAGCAAGGGTGTTACAAAATCGGCGGCGTTTGAAAACTGAAGCGAGGGATTCATGCCCCAACAGTGTAGCTCTGACCATGAAAGAAAATCGTCGCGCGAAAGTTGCTATCGACGCTGGCTACGCGCAATGGCAGAGCGTGCTTCGCGATCGGCTTCGCGGTTACGTTCGGTCTCACGCTTATCCCAATCCTGCTTACCGCGCGCAAGCGCCAATTCGCACTTCACGCGACCATTCTTAAAGTAGAAACGCGTCGGAATCAGGGTGAAGCCCTTTTCCTTAGTGCGGGCCGTCAGCTTGCGCAACTCTTCCTTGTGCAGCAGCAGCTTACGGGTCCGCGTCTCTTCATGGTTCATGATGTTGCCGTGCGAAAACGCGCCAATGTGCGCATTCAACAGAAATGCCTCACCGTTGTTGATTAGCCCATAGGCATCTTTCAACTGCGCCTTACCCTCGCGAATGCTCTTGACTTCGGTGCCGCGCAGGGCAATGCCGCACTCAAAACGGTCAGTCAAAAAGTAGTTATGGCTCGCTGACCGGTTTACGGCAGCATCCCGCTGGCCCACCGCGACAGGGTCGCGTTGCGCTGGTTTTTTTGAGGGGTTTTGCTGAAATACGGCGGGAGAATGCGGCATGGTTCTTTCTGATGCGGAAGGCTCCCAAGCGGAAGCATCCAGCGTCCTTCTCACGATGTTACACTTCTCACACAAAACAGGCAGATTTGATATCTCCGTCCTTGGCTTTCTGTGAGCGGTTCTTGCTTACATTCGTCCAACTAGGGAGGCAGGAATCACCTGAGAGGCGGAAGCGGAAGTTGACGATTCAGAAACCGGGCAGAGGCGCATGTACGACGTTGGGCCGTAGCCTATTCCATGCAGGCGCTGCCACCGCATTGCTCATCAGTGCCGCTGCCTTCACCGCACCGCCGGCGCAAGCACAGTCCGCTTCGGCATGGTCCAAGCGTGGCGTAGATGCCGAGTCCCGTGAAGACTGGGACGCCGCGTTTGAGGCGTATCGCCAGGCCCATCTGCTGAAGCCAAACGACCTCCGCTACAAGACCCATTTTGAGCGCGCACGTTTTTCCGCCGCCGCGGCTCACGTTGACCGCGGCCGCGTCCTTCGCCAGAGCGGAGACATCCACGGCGCCCTGACCGAGTTTGAGCGTGCCCTTGCCATCGACGGCAGCAACCAGTCCGCACAGCAGGAAATCACCGTCACCGAACGGATGCTCGCGAACACGCCGACCAGCAATCTGGACTTGCCCGCCCCCACGGCGCCTGCGCCAGAGCTTGCCAGCCTGGGCGAGCCGCTACGCCTCAAGCCTGTCTCGTCGGACCCACTTACGCTGCACATGGTGGAAGACACGAAGGTGCTGTATCAGGCCATCGGCAAAGCTGCCGGCCTCAACGTCATCTTCGATCCCGACTACACCTCTCGCCGTATCCAGCTTGATCTAAACAACGTTTCGCTGGCTGACGGCCTGCGCATTCTGGGCACGCAGGCAGGCACGTTTTATAAGCCGGTTACGTCGAACACGATCTTCGTCGCACAGAACACGCAGCAGAAGCGTATGGACTTGCAGACGCGCGCCGTGCAGACGTTTTATCTCTCCAACGCCGCCACACAGGCTGACCAGAACGAACTGCTGACCGCGTTACGCAACGTGCTGGAACAGGATGTCAAAATCTTTCTCGTTCCCAGCCAGAATGCGATCGTGGAACGTGGCACGCCCGACCAGCTCATGCTCACGCAGGAGCTGCTGAACAACCTCGACCGCCCGCATAGCGAAGTCGTGGTGGACGTGGCTGTGCTCGAAGTCAATCGCGATCATTCGCGCAACCTTGGTCTCACGCTGCCGCAGAGCGTTACCATTACGCCGCAGGTCGCCAACGCCACAACATCGACATCGTCCGGTTCGTCCAGCAGCGGCACGACAACGACAACCACATCGCCCACGCTGAATACCTTTGCAAACCTGACTGCCAGCAACTTCGCCGTCAGTGTAGGCAATGCGACAGTGGCAGCGCTGCTTTCAGACAGCGACACACGCATCCTGCAGAACCCGCGCATCCGCGCCACCGACGGGCAGCGTGCGCAGTTGAAGATTGGTCAGAAGATCCCGGTGGCCACTGGTTCGTACTCTTCCGGCGCATCTACGGCCATCGTGTCATCGTTGGTGAACACGCAGTTCACCTACATGGACATCGGCGTCAACATCGACCTCACGCCCACTGTGCATCAGGACCGTGAAGTCACGCTCAAGATGAAGCTGGAAATCTCCACGCACGCCAGCGACGTCACCATCTCCGGCGTTACCGAGCCAGTTATCGGCCAGCGCACCGTGGAGCAGGTTATTCAGCTCAAGGAAGGCGAACCCAGCATCCTTGCCGGCATCCTCACGAGGCAGGAGACGGATTCGCTCTCCGGTACGCCGGGCCTGTCAGAAATTCCGATTCTCAAGAACATCTTCAGCACGCACAACCGCGACCGTTCTCAGGATGAAGTGGTCTTCCTGCTGATCCCGCACATCGTGCGTGAGCCGCTCATTACACGACTGAACACGCGTGCCATCGACACCGGTTCCGGTCAGTCGATTGAACTCCGCCGCGAGGCCGTAGCGGATGCTCTTGCTGGTGACACCTCTGCCAGCATGACGACCGGGGCTTTCCAGGCACAGCGTGCGCAGAAGCTACCGCCTTCGGCGCCCATCACGGCAGCGCAGGCCGCATCCGCCATGATCGGCCAGATCGGCAATGAAAACACGCCCGCCGCGCAGGCTGCTGCGGCAGCGTTGAAACAGAATTCGCAACCGGTCGCACAGCCCGCCACGCAGGCCGCGGCTGGCGCGCAACCGGTAAGTTTCTCCGTTGCCCCGGGACAGGCCACGCAGGCCGTTGGCAGCACCTTCCAGATGGCAGTGATCGCCTCCGGTGCAAAGGATCTGTACTCCGTGCCGCTGCAGGTGCAGTTCAATCCTGCCGTGCTCTCACTGGTCAACGTCGATTCGGGCGAGTTCCTCTCGCGTGACGGCCAGTCCGTTGCCGTGGTCCATCGCGATGAAGGCAACGGTACTGCAACCATTTCCATCTCGCGTCCACCTGCGGTGCGCGGTGTGGATGGTCAGGGATCGGTGTGCGTGCTCACCTTCAAGGCGAACGCTGCGGGTGATTCCACCGTTTCGCTCAGCAAGGTCGGCGCGAAGAACAGTACCCAGCTCAACCTGCCCGCGGTCGGTTCGCAGGCCACGGTCCACGTGAAGTAACAGGGGGAGACTCGCCATGCGTATGCGAACGGCGAAATCCGGCGACAGCGGTTTCACCCTGGTTGAACTCATCGTAGTGGTCGGCATTCTTGCCATCCTCGCGAGTGCCGCGATCCCGGTCACCCGCTGGCAGATCAAGCGGACGAAGGAAAGGGAACTGCGCACTGCCTTGTGGCAGATGCGTTCTGCGATTGACCGCTACAAAGACGCAGCAGACCGCGGTGCCTTCCAAACGAAGCTGGATAGTTTCAACTATCCGCCCGATCTGGAAACACTGGTTGACGGCGTAGACGTCCAAACCAAGAAGGTAAAGTTTCTGCGGAGTATCCCGAAAGACCCCATGACCGGCGACACGGACTGGCAACTCCGCTCCATGCAGGACGAACCAGACACCACCGGATGGGGCGGCCAGAACGTCTTCGACGTACATTCCAAGAGTCAGGGCACCGCTCTGGACGGAACAAAATATTCAGAATGGTAGCCATGATGCAAAGACGGAAGAACGACGAAGGCTTCACCCTGCTGGAACTTCTCTTCGTCATGGTCATCATTGGCGTACTCGCCGCCATGGCAGTGCCCGCATACACGCGCCATCTGCGCGCTGCGAAAGAAGCGGTCCTCAAGCAGGATCTGCACACCATGCGTGAAGCTATCGACAGCTACACCGTGGACAAGCAGAAAGCGCCGCAGACACTCGACGATCTCGTCACCGCGGGCTATCTCAAGGCGCTGCCCGTCGACCCGATCACCAGCCGCAAAGACACCTGGATGGGAGACCGCACTGACAGCTACAACTCTGTCGACGAAACCCAGACCGGCATCAACGACGTCCACAGTGGAGCGCAGGCCGCCTCGCTCGACGGCTCACTCTACTCCACCTGGTAAGGCGGCGGTCATGCCCTCGCAGACCGAGACACTCCGGCTCTACACCGCGCTGCAGCTTCACACGGCAGACTGGTCAGGGAAGCTTCTCCTCGGCCTCGGTCTGAACGAAACAGGCCGCACGCTGGCGCTCGCATCACTCGCGGCAGGAGCAGCGTCACTCTTTCTGGAACCCGATGCCAAACAACTTCGCGAAGCCAACCGTGAAGGCTGCCTCACCTTCGCCGTCACCACGCTCGATGAAGCCCTGCGCGCATTGAAAAACGAAATACGACAGGGAAGAGGAATCACCATTGGCCTTGCGGGAGAGCCTGCGCAATGGCTACATGAAATGGTCGAACGCGGTGTCCTGCCCTATGCCATCGCCATGTCGCAGCCCCCGTCAAAAGAAGAGACAGCATCGCTGCAAACGTTGCAACAATGGGGCAGCCTGCCACTTCCAACAGCAACATCGCAGCTTGATTCCTTGTCGCTGCACATCGAGGAAGATGCGGCCGCCACATTGCAGGACCGACGCACACGTGATGGCGAACTCCGCAATCACGTGCCGCAGGAGTTACCGCAGCAGCTGCAGGAACGCTGGTTCGACACGGCTCCGACTCTCTTTCCGCGCTCCCTGAGCCGGGCGCATTGGATAAGCCAATCAGTGAATCTCCCACGATTCGAAGAATCGTCATCCTGAGCGAAGCCGAAAAACCTGCTTTCTTATCCCTGACTACTATCTAGCGGGAAAGCAATTTAAGCGGGAATCACCGACTCCAGCCGCTCCCACAAAGCTCGCAGGCCTTTATCGCTTTTCCCGCGCTCCACGGAAACAGGGATCACCTCATCCACGCCATGCTCTCGCTTCAATGCAGCAATGGACTTGGCCAGCGTGTTATTGCTCAACCGGTCGCTCTTCGTCCCGATCACCACAAACGGCCGCTGTTCATGCCGCAGAAAGTCCATCAGTTGCGTATCGCTCGGCTGCGGCGGGATATTAGTATCCACCAGGCAGCAGCACAGCGCTAATTGCTCGCGTTCCGTCAGATACGGGTCAATAAAGCCTGACCACTCCGCCGCAATCGACTTCGAAATCTTCGCGTAGCCATATCCCGGCAGGTCAGCAAACACCAGCGCCGGCAGCGGCTTCTGTTGCCCGCTTGAAGTCACCGGATACAAACCAAAGAAGTTGATCGAGCGCGTCCGCCCCGGAGTAGACGAGACTTTCGCCATCCCCGCGCCCAGCAACGCATTAATCAGGCTCGACTTACCCACGTTGGAGCGCCCCAGAAACGCCACTTCAGGCGCGTCGCCAGTGCGTGCGTGGTTGGGGAAATGTTCCGGCGCAAACGCCGACAACAGGAACTGTGCATTCAACTTCATCGTTCCTGAGTGTAAAGCCAGAACCATAAGACCGTGATCCGACACATAGTTCCGTTTCGGAACATACAATGAAGCGCCATCAAAAACAGGCTTTCTTTGTTACGCCATAGAGCGTCAGAAAAGGGTTTACACTACAGTAACTGGTGACGACAGTAACTTACATGGGTTCAGAAATACAGAAGGAACAATCTGGAAGCCCTGCTGATCCCATGCGGAACGGCGTCCGTTTCCCTCTCAGGTTGAAGGTTCGCGTGGAAACAGAGCAAGGGGCATTCGATGCAGAAACAGAAGATGTTTCTGCAAGCGGTGTGCTTTTCCGCACGCAGGCGGAGGCTCCTGCCATCGATGCTCAGCTCTCATGGACAATGGTCCTTCCGCGTGACACCATGGGGGCCACCACGGATACGGTGGTCCACTGTAACGGTCGCGTCATCTGGAGAAATTCGAGCAAGGGTAGCCAGCAGATTGGCGTCGTCATTGACAGCTACCGCATCGCCGGGGGAGCTAAGTGAAAGATCGCTCCCTGCAGGACGGTTTCGAAGAAGATCACATTCCTAACGAAGGAATCCGAGTCATCCTTGCCGATTCACAGGCAATTTACCGCGTCGGCATCCGCAAAGTCTTTGCGCTTGAAGACGATATTCGCGTCGTAGCGCAGGCGGAGACATTGTCCAATCTCTACTCCGCATTGCAGCGTTTCCCCGCAGATGTCGTCATTCTCGAAGGCAATCTCATTGCAGGTGTTGTCGACGCCATTCCGGAACTCATCCGTCGAGCACCGCAGGCAAAAATCATCGTTCAGGTAACGGAATCGAACGAGGCCACCACGGTGGAACTCTACCGTCGCGGCGTACGCGGTGTAGTGCCACGCGCCATCTCGCCTGACCTTCTGGTTAAGTGCGTTCGCAAAATCTCCGCAGGTGAAACCTGGATCGACAATCAGTCCGTCTCCTGGGTCATTGAGGCCTATCGCGCACAGGCGGCTGCCATCATGAGCCCGCGCAACAAGCCGCATCTGTCGCCAAAGGAAGTGCAGATCATCTCCTGCATCACACGCGGCATGCGCAACAAAGAGATCGCATATCACGTAGGCACCACCGAGCAGGTCATCAAGAACTACCTGCGCAAAATCTACGACAAGCTTGGTGTCAGCGACCGCCTGGAACTGGCGCTCTACTGCATGCACCACCAGTTGCTGAAGGATTACCCCCAGGAACAGCAACTGCCGTAGGACGTTTTCGTCCTATACACCGTGATAGCAACGAAGGGTTCTCAATTCGCCTTAGGTACTGGAAGCCCGCTACGTGTTGCTACGGGAAGAGCGGTGCCGTTGGCCACTTTCAGCATGCGCGCTTTTGTATCGTCATAACTTGGCTTCCCATCGATAAACCCGATAAGTGCCTGGGTCTGAGTCATTGTGCCGTTCGGCCCAGGTTGGCTTGCGCTGTAGGTGTCTATCGAGAAACGGCGCATCCCCTTAGCCACTAGATCAGGGTGTTCTTTGACAAATTCGGGTTGATCGAAGTCGTTGCTTTCGAGTGTGATCTGTCGAATTAAGGCATTACTTGCATCTATCTGCCGGCCAAGCATGTAGATGTGATATTGGCTGAAGGGGACGAGCGCGTAATAGATGTCCAGATAGCCATTAGCCAGCTTGACGCGTTCCACGATAAAGCGGTCAGCCCGTCGAAACTGTTCATTCGTTGTTATCTCGTGGAGCTTCACAACAGCAGCAATTGTCGTATCGCGTCCGGATGTATCACCAGATTCCGCATAGGCACGTGCCAGCCACTCCAGCGCGAAAGTGTCATCTGGATGTGTGGTGGTCTGCTGCTTCAGCAGTGAGATAGCGAAGGCATAATCGCCAAGGGTGACGGCCGTTTCCGCAGTACCGTTTGTGATCATTCGATTTTCAGGCACCATCGCGTGAAGCTGTTTCATTTTTCCCAGGGCGAGTTCTGGGTGGTGCTCACTGAAATTCTTCCTCGCCGCGTTGAACAGTTCCTGTTGTTCTGGTGTCAGCGATGTGGTCGCAGGCTGTTGTGCAATGCAGAGAACAGAACAATGCAACACGATGAGCAAGTAAGCTAGGCGCATGGAGTACCTTCGGCGTAGGGTTGTATGATTCCCGATCTCCATCTTCATTCTCGCGTGATGGAATGACAACGGAAATGCCAGCAGCTTTTTGGAAAAGTCGTGTGAGAACCAGATTCTTCGATTGAGCAATTGCGGCGATGCATCTTCGGCAAGATTTCTGTGGCCTGCAGTACTCTTTAGCCGGTACCATTCCTTTCACACATGGCTTCCGGAATCGTGCATCAGTGGCGTGCGCTCACGTCGCCGCAGAAGAATGCTTTTATCGCCTGCTTCCTCGGCTGGGCGCTGGATGCGTTTGACTTCTTCATCCTCACCTACTGCATCACGGCCATCGCGGGCGACTTCCACACCACCGTCGAAACGGTGACAGAAGCCCTCTTCTGGACGCTCGTCATGCGTCCTGTTGGCGCACTGATCTTCGGTGCAATGGCAGAAAAGTTTGGCAGACGCCCCACTCTGATGATTAACATCATCAGTTTCTGCGTCTTTGAAGTGGCCTCAGGCCTCGCACCCACATTGGGATGGCTGCTCGTCTTCCGCGCCCTCTTCGGCATCGCCATGGGCGGCGAATGGGGCGTAGGTGCGGCCCTCGCCTTTGAAACATTGCCGGAAAAAGGCCGCGGCTTTTTCTCGGGTCTGTTGCAGGAGGGCTACGTCGTCGGCAACCTGCTTGCGGCAACGGTTTACGGCCTCGTTTTCCCGCATCTTCACGGTACTGGCATGCTCGTGAACTGGCGTGTCATGTTCTTCATCGGCGCTCTGCCATCCATCCTCGTCTTCTACATCCGCAGCAAGGTTGAGGAATCACCCGCGTATCGCAGTGGTCAGGCCAAAGCCGTTAAACCCACGATCCACCTGGGCGACATCGCACACTACCTGCCCACGTTCCTCTTCCTCGTTTTCCTTATGACGGCCTTCACCTCCTTCAGTCACGGTACGCAGGATCTGTATCCCACCTTCCTGCAGAAGACAAAAGGCTTCGCTCCCGCGCGTGTCGGATGGGTCAGCGACATAGGCCATATCGGTGCGCTCCTCGGCGGCATCACCTTTGGCACATTGTCGGAACGTTGGGGCCGACGCCGCTCCATCGTCATCGCATCGCTGCTTGCCATCCCCATGATTTATGTATGGGCCTTCACCCGCGAAGCCGTCATCGTGGCCGCTGGCGGCTTCCTGATGCAGTTCATGGTGCAGGGAGCATGGGGTATCGTCCCGGCGCACCTTAACGAGCTGTCGCCCGCCGCTGTCCGCGCCACTTTCCCCGGCCTTGCCTACCAGCTCGGCAACCTGCTCTCCTCGCGCAACGCAAAGTTCCAGACAGCCCTTGCCCGCAAGTACTTCCATGGCGACCTGACACCCGTCCTCGCGTGGACAGTCGCGATCGTTGCGGTTGCCGTGGCTCTCCTGGCCGGGTTGGGCAAGGAGGCCAAGGGGCAGAGCATGGCCTCAGTGGAGGACATACCCGTCTAAGCTGATGTCAGCCCCAGAAGCGCAACTGGTCTGACCACTGGAAACCGCAATCTCAACTTTTTGCCCATTTTCTCTAGAAAGTTGGCGCAGAAATCAATTTTCCGCGACAATAGAGCATAGGGAACCCCTGACCATGCCACGTATTCATTTCCAGCAACAACTCGCCATGCTCAAGGACAAGCTGCTTGCTATGGCAGCGCTGTCGCAGCAGGCGCTGGAATTGTCCGTGGAGGCCTATCTCCAGCGCGACGCAGGACTTTGCGTTCATGTTTCCGACATCGAGCAGGCCATTAACGCCGCCGAGCGTGGCGTGGACGAAATGGCGTACGAGCTCCTGGCCAAGGAGCAGCCCATGGCGATGGACCTCCGTTTTCTCATGGCCGTCATCAAAATCAATGGCGACCTGGAACGCGTTGGCGATCAGGCTGCTGCCATCGTCAAACGTTGTGCGGAGCTGCAGAAGATAAACCCCGACGCGGGCCCCGAAAACCTTCCCGGCCACCTTGCCGCGATGGGTGCGCTCTCCGTCAAAATGATCCGTCGCGCCATCCGTTCCTTGCTCGAAGGCGACCCAGTTCTCGCAGAAAAAGTCCTCAGCATGGATGACGAGATGGACCGCCTCAATCACGAAACGCAGGCCGCCCTCCGCGATGAGATGGCCCGCCGCCCGGAGATCACGGAAAACGCACTTAACTCCATCATCGTGGCGCGCAATCTGGAACGCAGTGCGGATCACGCCACCAACATCGCCGAAGACGTCATTTTTTGGGTGCGCGGTTCTGACGTGCGCCACAACGACATTGCCGCAGCCGCGGCGCAGTAGAAGGGAATCATGGTAGACGAAGTCCAGAGCAACGCCACGCAGACCGTAACCCCAGCAAAGCCCGCCGTCGAGAAGAAAGAGACGAAGGCGCAGAAGATGGAGCGCCTCAAGGTTGAAAAGAACCCCTGGGAGCACTGGGATGAGGTAATCGCCTTCGCAAAAGAAGGCCGTGAATCCGTCGTGCCCGACTGGGCTGGCGCTTACTTCAAGTGGTGGGGCGTTTACACGCAGGGCGACGGCATTGGTGCCGTAGGCGGCGTCGGTGGCGAAGGCAAGGCCACGGAATTCTTCATGATGCGCGTCGGCATTCCCAACGGCCTCCTCACCAGCGAGCAGACTCGCGTCCTCGCTGATCTCGCGCGCGACCACGGCCGCGACCTCGCTGACATCACCACCCGCCAGAACATTCAGTACCACTGGCTCACCATTGAGTCGTTGCCCATCATCGTCGATGCGCTCGCTAAGGTTGGCCTCTCGCCCAAGGGAGCCTGCGGCGACGTCGTCCGCAACGTCACCGGCTGCCCGCTCGCTGGTCTGCACAAGCACGAACTGATTGACGCCGCGCCGCTGGCAAAGAAGGTCGCCGCCTTCCTCACCGGCAACGCCGACTTCGTCAACCTGCCTCGTAAGTTCAAGATCACCATCACCGGTTGCCCCGAATGGTGCTCGTATCCTGAGATCAACGACATCGGCCTCACCGGCGTCGAGCGCACCGTGAAGGGTGTCCGCGAAGTCGGCTATTCCGTCCGCGTCGGCGGCGGTCTCTCCAAGGAGCCGCATCTTGCTCTTCGCCTGAACGCCTTCGTCAAGCCGGAACAGGCGGAAGACGTCTGCTACAAGATCGCCGAAATCTACCGTGATCAGCAGGGCAGCCTCCGCGAAAGCCGCACGGCAGCCCGCCTGAAGTACATGTTCATGAAGGACGGCTGGACGGCCGAAACCTTCCTGGCGGAACTCGAGCGCAAGCTTGGCTACAAGCTTGACCCCGCGCCGGCTGAAATCCATCCGGAAGATGTCTACCGCGACCACACCGGCGTCCTGCCGCAGCAGCAGCCGGGCCTCTCATCGGTCGGCATCACCGTCCTCCGCGGTCGTCTGGATGCCAAGCAGCTTCACGCACTGGCCGACCTCGCCGACGAGTATGGCGACGGCAATGTAGCGCTCACGATTCAGCAGAACGCTATTATTACCAGCGTCCCCAATGAAAAAGTTCAAGCATTGGTTGAGAAAATCAATGCACTCGGACTACACGTGGAAGCCACCAATTTCTGGCGTGGCACGGTCGCCTGCACCGGCACCGAGTTCTGCAAACTCGCCATCGCAGAAACCAAGAGTTTCTCCCGCTGGCTCGTCGACGAGATGCAGGAGCGCGTCCCCAACTTCGACCAGCAACTGCGCATCAACGTCACCGGCTGCCCCAACAACTGCGGTCAGGCATGGATCGCGGACATCGGCCTTGAAGGCAAGAAGGTCAAGCACGAAGGCCAGATGGTCGACGCCTTCTACTTCTGTCTCGGCGGTGCACTCGGAGAATATGCTGGTTTCGCTCGCGCCGTAGGCTACCGCGCTCCGGCAACCGAAGTTCCGGTTGCCATGGAACGTCTGCTGAAGACGTACCTGAAGGACCGCACGCCCAACGAAAACCTCCGCCAGTACTTCGCCCGCTTCTCTGACGAAGAACTTCGCGGCCAACTCGCAGGAGCCGTGGTCGCAGCCGCAGAACGCGACAAGCCAAGCGGCCGCCCTCCAGCCGAGATGTAATCAACCCTGCGTTCGCTCAGGATGGATGAAATAAAGCTTCGCTTGTCTGAGGTGCTTTAAGGCAAGCGAAGCTTAAACGCACAAAGTGCGTCATCCTGAGCGAAGCGCAGCGAAGTCGAAGGACCTGCATTCTTCTGCATCCACTAGGAGGTCGAAGGAAGCCAGAAAATCGGATGCGATGCATTCGGAAGGGTTAGGACCTCAAATCCTGCCACGGCATCAAGCGCCAAAGGCGCGACAAGATATTAGCCCAGGCCGAAGGCCTAGGGTTCAGGCCCGAACAGCCGCCAAAGGGCCAAAGGCCCGCTCTAAAGGCCGAAGGAAACCAAAATGTCACTCTTCCCAATCTTCCTGAAGCTCACCGGCCGTCGATGCCTTGTCGTCGGCGCAGGATCGATTGCGGAAGGCAAAATCCAATCCCTCCTCGACGCCGAAGCTGAAGTCACCGTTGTAGCCACACGCGCGTCAACAAAAGTCCAACAGCAGGCCGAAGCAGGAGAACTCACCCTCCACCTGCGCCCCTTCGAAGACAACGACCTCGAAGGCATCTACCTGGCGGTAGCCGGAACGGACGTGCCTGAGGTCAACCGCGCCGTCTTCGCCGGATCGCAATCCCGCGGAATCCTCGTCAACGCAGTCGACGACCCACCTTACTGCGATTTCTTCTTTCCATCCATCGTGCGCCGCGGCGACCTCCAGATCGCCATCTCCACCGCAGGCGAAAGCCCGGCATACGCCATGCAGCTTCGCAAAGCATTAAATGAAGCGCTGCCGCATGACATCGGCCCGTGGCTGGAAGAACTAGGCCGCCTCCGCCGTGAAGTTTTGCAATTGGAGCCGCTCGGCGAACCGCGCAAACAACTCCTGCACCAACTCGCCCAGCGCGAAGTCTGCGGAGCCGAAGCCTGCCCCTCCCGCCAGATCGCAAGGAAACATGCCCGCGAGCACTACCCCGAACGAAATCCTGCGGAGGTATCTCGATGAATGCGCAGAAGGGAACGGTCTATCTCGTAGGAGCAGGCCCGGGCGACCCCGACCTCCTCACGCTCAAAGCCGCACGTCTTCTCGCCACGGCAGACGTTGTCCTGCACGACGACCTTGTTCCTGACGCCATCGTCTCTCTTGCCAACCCACACGCGCTCATCACCAGTGTGGGCAAGCGCTGCGGGCGTCCGCGCATCACGCAGGCAGGCATTCACGAACTCATGATCGACTCTGCACGTCGCAACCTAAGCGTCGTGCGCCTCAAGAGTGGCGACCCTCTCGTCTTCGGTCGCGCTGCGGAAGAACTGAATGCTCTCCGCGAAGCCAACATTCCCGCGGAAGTCATCCCCGGTGTTTCCGCAGTCTTTGCCGCGGGAGCCACGCTGCAACTCCCGCTCACAGACCGCCGCACCGCCTCCAAGCTCATCCTCATCAGCGGCTCGCACGCAGCAGACAAGACGAATCCGCTTCCCATGTGGCAAGGCCCGCTGCCTGAGGATGCAACGCTGGCCATCTACATGCCGGGCCGCAACCTGAAGACGCTCGCCGAAGATCTGCGCAACCACGGCGTCTCTGCGGACACGCCCTGCGTGGCCGTCTCCTCAGCCGCCACACCGCAGCAAACGGCCGTCGCCGCCACCCTCGCTGACTTCGGCAACCTGGAGCCAGGGCACGCCCCGCTGCTCATCCTCATCGGTCGAGCCATGGCCTCCATGCTGCAAGGCAAGCAGGACGAAGCCACAAGACAATTGCTGGAAGCCTCAGCATCCGCGCTCACGCCATCTCCGTCATTCTGAGCGAAGCCGTAGCATCCGCACTTATCCCATCACTGTCAGTCTGAGCGAGCCGTGCGTTAGCATTCACCCACCCTGTCATTCAGAGCTCAGCCGTAGCGTCCGTACTTATCCCATCACTGTCAGCCTGAACGAAGCCTTAGTATCTGCATTCACCCACCACTGTCATTCTGAGCAAAGCGAAGAATCCCGACGAACTCTCGCACACCCACAACCGCGAAGTCCCTTCCAGCCACCAAAGCAGGAGCCTCAAGCCGCTTGTGTCATGTGGCCAGCTTCGCAGAGCGAAGCTCATACGAACGAAGTTCGTCATCCTGAGCGAAACGAAGTGAAGTCGAAGGACCTGCATTCCTTCTCAACCTCTACAACGCAAAAGGTAGCAAGAGCGTTTAAGCAGCCATCCCAACGAGCGCCAAAGGCGCGACCAGATATTAGCCTAGGCCGAAGGCCTAGGTAGGGATGCGCAGCAAGACGGAGGGCCAACGGCCCGCTCTATCCTGTCAATCCCCACGCGTGCGCGGAGCCGCAATAACCCGATCATTCCACGTAACTTACCAGCCAAAATTTGTTGGCACGAGCCCATACGCGCCGCAGTACAATAGAAGCAGGGAAGATAAAGGGCCGCGCACCGCGCGGCCCTAACTCGTTTAGAAAGACGATTTTGCCCCTAACCCCAATGGGCAGACGATTTTAGCGCCACTCGCGCCGTAAGTCTAATAGAAAGAAGATTTTAGAAAAACCGGGGGAGGGGGTACCCCCGACCACGTCAACGACGGCATACTCCATCTCGTCCAGACACACGGCCTCAGACAGAGAGGTCACGCTGAAGGCGTCGAGAACGGTACGAAGTGCGTTACTCCGGCAGATATCCGTAAAGCAGAAACTTCTGTCGTGCCTCACGGAATTTCCAAAGCTCGGGTTCCCATGCAGTAACAATCTCATGCGGGTCTTTTCCAGCAGCCAACGCATCCGTCGTGGCCGCATTCAGGATCAGATGTTGAGCCTTCGCCAACTGGAGCTGCGTTGGATACTGTGCACGCACCGCAGCCAGCAACTCCGCGCCCATTGCTGGAGCATCAAGCCGCGTGCGATCGGTAGCAGTCGCACGCACACCATGAATCTCCTGTCCGGCAAACGGATAAGGCTTCGCCGGGGTGAACGTCACCGGCGCAAACGTTACACCTGTCATGGCACGAGCGTTCAGCGTATCGGCCAGCTTCTTCGCCTCGGCATCGGAAGCGATCCATGCAGCACCCACCTGCTCAAAGGCTGCATCTGTTCCGCGACCAACGGAAAGGTTTGTGTACTCGGCAAATGCGATGCCGGTGTAGAGCGTAGCTGCACTCATGCTCTGCAGATTGGGCGAAGGATTCACCCACGGCAAGCCGGTCTGGTCATACCAAAGGCCACGCTGCCAATTCTGCATCTTCACGACGGAGAGCTTCACTCCAAGATGCTTCTCGCCGTTGAAGAACCCTGCAAGTTCACCCATCGTCAGGCCCAGTGACATAGGTTCCTGCATGTAGTCGATGTAGCTCTGCACACCCGCATCGGCAACCGGTCCAACGACGGACACGCCACTCGTCATCGCAGGTCGATCCAGCACCACAACCTGCGTGCCTGCCTTCGCTGCGGACTCCATCACGTAACCCATCTCGGTCTCGTAGGTGTAGAAGCGCGCCGGAACATCCTGCAGGTCAATCAGCACAGCGTCCAGCTTCTGCAGGTCTTCCACCTTCGGATAGCGGTCAGCCAGCTTCGCTCCATACAACGAGATCACTGGTAGATGCGTTGCGGCGTCCACCGCATTGCCGATACCCTCATGGTCCTCGGCGCCCAGAATCCCATGTTCCGGCGCGAACAGCGTGGTCAACTCAATGCCATTACCGCGCTGCGCGTACAGCACATCGATAGTGCGCTTACCCGTCCGATCGAGGCCGGTATTGTTGGTCAGCAGTCCAACGCGCAGATGCCCCGCTGTCTTAGGGGTCAGTGCATGTAACGCCTGGAAGTTGGTCTGCTCCAGCACGTCAATGCCTGTGAGTGTTGCCTTACCGGACAACGGCTTATCGAGTCCCAGAGCCTTCGCCGCAGCCGTGGCGATGGTGCCACGCAGCGGCGTAATCGGCTTACGCCCACGCGGATGTACGGCATTCGCCAGCAGGATCACATAGCTATCACTGCGCGGATCCATCCACACTGAAGTGCCGGTGAATCCCGTATGCCCGAAGCTGCCCACGGGATAGATCGTGCCTCTCGGACGCGAGTATGGCGAGTCGATATCCCATCCAAACCCACGCAGCCCCTTCGCTCCCGTAGGCTGCTCGGGCTGACACATCAGCCGCAGCGTTTCCTGCTTCAGGGGGAAGTTGCTCGGACGCCCTGCCAGGCGATCCAGCAGCGCCTGCGCAAACAGGCTGGTGTCGTGCACCGTGGAGAACACACCCGCATGCCCGGCAACACCACCCATCCGCCGAGTGGTGGGGTCGTGCACCTCACCCCGCAACATGCGGTCGTCGTCCATGGGCTTGTCGTCGTTATGGGCTGTGGGAGCAATGCGCGCACGCATAGCCGCACTTGACACGGTAGGGCACGTTGCAGGGGCAGGTTCCCAGTACAGGTGAGGGCAGTGGGGGGTGAAGTATCCCGTCTCTGTCATCTTCAACGGAGAAAAAATATGCTTCGCTGCATAGACATCCAGCGGTTCACCGCTGATCTTCTCCACAATCGCGCCGAGCGTAATGAAGTTGATGTCGGAATACTTGAACGTCTTTCCCGGAGGCCCGTAAAGATCAGACTCCATCGCGCGCTTCACGCCTTCGGTCTTGCCGCTCCACGCATCCTTGAGCGACACATCCTCGCGCAACCCGCTGTAGTGCGTCAGCAGCTCGCGGATCGTTACGCTGCTCTTGCCGTTAGCCGCAAACTCCGGCAGATACTTCACCACCGGATCATCGAACTGCAACTTGCCCTGCTCATACAACTGCATAATGGCCACGGAAGTTGACATGCACTTGGACAACGACGCCATATCGAAGATGGTGTCTTCCGTCATCGCCTCGATCGCCGGATCTTCCGCACGATTGCCATACGACTTCTCGTAGACGATGCGTCCATTGCTGCCAATGGCGACAACGCCTCCAGGCAGCAGCTTGTCCTTCAGCGCCTGCGCCATCAGCGTATCGATCTCGGAGAAGTTGGCACTCTGCGCATGCATGGATGCAGTGCTAAAGAGCACCACTACCAACAGCGCCGCAACAGCTTTCGGACGAGGTTTGCCGATAAGGCTGAAGAGCGAGCCAATCACAAACGTCACAACGGAGCCAAGCAACACATACCAGGTGAATGCAATGTCAGACAGAGAGAAGCCTCCGATGTGGATAGGTGAAACAGGAAGGATCTTCGGAAGATATAGCGCAAGGTTGAAGGCAAACCCTGCAATCATGCCAATGGTTGCGCCGAACTGCGTTGCATAGCGAGTCAGTGTGCCTAACAGGAAGACGCCGAGCAGCGCACCATACGCAACGGATGCAATCGACAATCCCATCTCGACCACGTGTCCTTTGCCGCCGACCTTTACGGAATAGATAGCAATCGCAACCAGCACGACGGCCCACAGCAAAGTAGCTGTACGCGAAAGGAGGTTGCGCTTTGCATCGGATGCATTCGGATTCAGCTTCATATAGAAGTCGACGATGGTAGTTGACGATAGAGAGTTCAATGCAGCGGAAAGGTTGGACATGGCTGCTGCAAGAATCGCTGCGATCAGTAATCCCGCAACGCCTGTCGGCATTTGCTGCACGATGAATGCAGGGAATAGGCGGTCAGAACCATGCACCGTCAACAGCGCCGGATGCTGTCCATAGAACACGTACAGGCCCGCGCCAATTACCAGGAACAGCGTGAACTGTAGAAATACAATGCCGCCGCTTGCCAACAGTGAGACGCGCGCCTCGCGAAGGTTCTTCGCCGCCAGTAAACGCTGCACCATCAACTGATCGGTGCCATGCGAGGCCATGGTGAGGAATGCGCCGCCAATCACGCCAGCCCAAAACGTATAGTTCGACGTCAAGTTCACAGTGAAGTCGAAGAGCTGCAACTTATGCGCCGCGCTCGTGACAGCATGAACGGTTGTCCATCCGCCATCTACCTTTGAGCCCAGCGTGAATAGGGCGATGATCGTTCCTGCGATATAGAGGAACATCTGCACAACATCGGTCCAGATGACGGCAGCCATGCCACCTTCAAACGTATACGCGAGCGTGAGCATGCTGATGATGACGATGCTGGCAATGTCATTCGTGCCAATTGCAATGCCCACAACGATGCTGACTGCATAGACGCGCACGCCTTCCGCTGCTGCGCGCGTCAACAGGAATAGGCCAGCCGTGACCTTGTGCAACACCGGCCCAAAGCGCCGATCGATCAACTGATACGCGGTGAATAGCTCACCATCAAAATAGCGCGGCAGAAACAGGATGCAGATCAGCAGTCGCCCGATCATGTAGCCGAAGACAAGCTGCAGAAAAGTGAAGTTGCCGCCAAAGGCGATGCCCGGCACGCTGATGATGGTCAGCGTGCTGGTTTCTGCGGACACGATGGAAAGCGCAATGGCCCACCACGGCACGCTGCGCGCTGCAAGAAAGTACGACGATAGCGATGTGTCTGTGGGCTTGCGGAAGCGCAAGCCAAACAGGGTAATCGCTATCAAGTAAAGGACAATCAGTCCAAGGTCGAAGGCATGAAGCCGCGTCGGCATGCAACGAGTCTACAGGTGACAGCGGTGTTACAACACTTCTCCGCGCAGGATGGTTCCCACTCGGCTTCCTGTTCCGTTGAAGACATTGAAACTGGCCTGAGCTTCGTCAAAAGGCAGATGCAGCATCTGCTTCGGATTGCGTGACGCTAATCGGACGGCCGTATTCAGCCCGCAGCCGGTAAACGCCTGCACGTTGGCCACGGCACGATCCATCGTCAGCACCGAACCTGCAAGCACGCCTGCGTACATGGCCACGCCGTCTTTCACCTGCACGTTCATGTCACCCAGTAGGTACTCGCCGTCGGGCATGCCGGTGGCAGCCATGCCATCGGTGATCAGTATGGCGCGTTCTTCACCTTTCATGCGAAACCACAGACGCACAGCCTCCGGCGTGGTGTGGATCCCATCGCAGATCAACTCCGCATACAAATCCTTCGTGTCCAGCACAACGCCCAGCATGCCCGGTTCACGTTGTGTCAGTCCGCGCATCGCGTTGAAGGTGTGTGTCGCGCTGACTGCGCCTGCTGCAATACCTGCACGTGCCTGCCTGGCCACAGCATCGCTATGTCCGAGGCTGATGCGGACACCCTGCTGACTCGCATGCGCAATCATCTCCTCTGCATCGGGCAATTCGGGGGCAACGGTCATGAGTTTGATATGACCGCGCGCTGCGTCCTGAAAACGATCGAAGAGTGCGATTGAGGGTTTTTCCAGCAACTCCGGGTTGTGTACGCCGCGCTTTTCATGCGAAAGGAACGGTCCTTCCAGGTGAACGCCGAGAATCTCCGCACCACGTTCCGTCGCAGCAGATTCAATCGCGTTCGCGATGGATTCGAGTGCATGCAAAGTGTGATCGATACCTGCGGTGACTGTCGTTGCAAGAAACTGCGTCGTGCCGTAACGTGCAAGCGTGCGTGCCACGGTGTCAATGGCTTCGGGCGTGCCTTCCATAACGTCGCGTCCACCCGCACCGTGCACGTGGACATCAAAAAAGCCCGCGCTGAGCGTTGCTTCGGGAAGATACAGTGTTCCTTCCGGAAGAACATCGCGTTCCAGAGACGTTACCTGTTGCACCTTGCCGTCTTCCAGAATAAGAAGCGGCTCATGCACAACAGAGTGCGGAGTAATCAGTGTTTTCGCCGCGATGGCTTTCGGGCGTGTGCCGGATGCGAGTTTCGTTTCGTCAGTCATTGCGGAGCTCCTGGCGCAGGCGGCGCGGGCAGTCCAATCTCGGATGCCGGAGGAATGGTTTGTGTGCGGTCCCACTGCCGTTGCGCGGAACGCACCTTATCAATGCGGCTAAGCCACGTGTTCAGCGTGTAGTCATACCGCGCAAGGTTATTGCGCAGGAAGTATGGACGATTGCTCTTCAGCCATGCGGCCTCATACAGATCACGCATCAGCGAATACTGATTACGCAAGTCCTGCAACTTGCCGTTCACGGCGTTGATGTCATTCAAATCGCGCGATACTTCGGTGCGGCTGTCTCTATCCTTCGCCGTCTGTAAGCGATAGGCATTGGCATAGGTAGTTGCCATTTCGTCGGTCAGTTGAAACTTCAGACCAATCAGATCCATGCGCCGCGCGCCCAGTTCCATGGCATCCAGAGCGTCCTGTTCGCGTAGCGTGGCCGTGTTGCGAGCCTGTGCAATCAGGACAATCGCCTGTTCTGCATGCATGCGCAGTTCGTGCAGATAGGGACGAATCTTTGGCGCATAAATCTGTCCATCTGCACTCCACGGATCAATCCAGAACAACAAGTCAGAAGCGTCGCTCGTCTTGAAACCGTTCTTCAACACGGCATGCGCAGCCATCAATTCTTTCTGCGCTTCGTTGATCTTGCCGGTGGCATCGCCATGGAATACCTGGCCGAAGGTGTCCTGAAATTGTGGGATGGAACTTTCACCCTTATGCCATGCGGCCTGCGCACCAAACAACAACGCATACCAGTTGTTGTTGAACAGCGCTTCACCATCGTCTTCCCATAACGTGTTCAGTTGTCCGGTACATCCGCTGGCCTGTCCCTGTGCGGTGAACTGCTGAATGTTTGGCAGAGCGTTGTTGAAGTTGGGCCACACGCGGCTCCAGTTATTCACGCCGGGCGCCACCCAGCATTCCATACCCGCATCGGTATACGGCTTGATCCACGGAGCAAAACTGGTATGCGGGTTATATTCCCAACCCACTGCGATGGTTTGTTGCTTGAAGTCTGGCGGTAACGTCTTCAGCAGCGCAGGTTCCTTCATGGCAATATCGCCCCAGAAGAGAAAGCGGCGATTCAGCGGCTTGAGCGCAGCAACGGTCTTCTGCAGGTAATCCAGATACACAGGGCCAAGACCCTGCGCATCGACTGCTGCTTTGGTCTGCCCTTTGCCCAGTTCAACGGTTTCATCCGCACCAATGTGCAATAGCGGCGAGGGATAATCCGCTGCCAGCTCCGTGTACATGCGCTTCGTCAGCTCAACAGAACCCGGCTGTCCCGGTGCCAGCACATGCCCATGCGGAGTCTCCGCGAGGGGCGCATACATCTCCTGGTTCAGCATGTAATGCAAATGGCCAAACGCCTCCTGCTCGGGGATCACGGTGATGTGATATTGCGCAGCATAGGCAACTAATTCGCGTGCCTGTTCGGGTGTGATGGAGCCGCCCGGCGGCGCGGCCAACGGCTCGCTGCGGTACTGCATTGTGTTCTCAAAGTACGGCGAATAGACATTCACCTTGTACGAAGCGAGTTTGCGGATCAACTCTTTCTGAAACGCAAGTGTCGGTACGGGCCCACGCGAAAGATCGTCATGCAGGCCGCGATACTTCATCGCCGGCCAATCGCGAACGCTTGCCGCTTGCAATGTCGCTGCGTTGCCGCTTCCACTGATGAGTTGCTTTGCCGTCATCGCGCCATAGAACACGCCTGTAGCCGTCGCACCTACGACGCTGATGCCGGATGCGTCGGGAACAATGGCATATCCCTCGTCCGGCATCTCGGGCGACCATGCCAGATGTGCGGAGGCCAGCGCCTGTCGGCCAGCATCGCTGCCATACCGCAACAGGGTGATGTGTGCAGAGCCGGATGTCGTGACGACAATGTTGCTGTCACGAAGCTGGCGTGTGAGTTCATTTGCGGCAAACGTATCGTCTGCATTACACGCAGAGCAGACAACGCTGACGCCCTGCGAAAGAGGAATCGCACGCACGGCGTTTGCCTCGCGCGGCGTAGGGATCAACGCCATCTGCGAGAATGCCGTGACACTGAACATCAGGGTGCAGGGGAAAGACAGGCGGCGCAACTTTGGGGCAAGGGCCATGCAAACAAACTAAATGATTTGGCAGTCTTTAGGCAGGAGGACGTGCCGTCCAGAGTGCGGGCTGGCGCATGGGGAACGTCCGCAATAGCTCGGGCTTCTTCGGTTCGGTAGGCAGGCGTTTCCATAGAGCAATGTATTCCGAACGGCTATAGGCGCGCCCTGCAAGCAACAGAGTCGGTTGGCGCACGGGCCAGTCCGTGAAATGTTCCGCGTCCGACGGAAACTTCCATGCACCGCGATTGAGCAATACTGGAAACAGCCACGCGGCCGCCGAACGCATACCGCGGCCGTCCTGCAGGTTGTAGTCCCACAGCCGATCCAGTGGCGAGGAGACAGCCTCGCATGTCATGGACAGGCAATCCAGCGTGAAGATGGCTGCAGCGTAAGCATCGGGGCGATGCAGCTCAATCGGGAACTGTCCATCGAAATTCATCTCACGCAGCAGTTTGTCGCGGAAGCGATGCAGGCAATCCAGTTGCAACGCTCCGTTGCGTGTGAAGCGTGCCATCTCCGCGGCCTGGAGTGTCCAGCAGATGGCGGTGCGGTCCTTCATCTCACGCGCGATGAAACCCGGCTTGCTCTCATTCATCCATGTGGTGAAGTCGGTGAACCATTGACGAAGGGCAGTAGCTTCATCTTCAGTTGCAGCACTGTTGTAAGCGCATAGAAATGCTGCGCAACGTGCCGTTTCGGCCAGCATCACGGTGTCTTCAATCCCGCGATAGCTGCCGTCTGCTGAAGGTGGAATGCAGGCTGCGTGATCAAGGTTCGGCTCCATGCGGGTATCAGCGCTGAGGAACCAGGCACGCAGATGATTCAAGGCATGCTGGGCATACTTCGCTTCCGATGTGAGCCGCCACGCAGCGACGCAGGCTGCCACCACGCCATTCATTCGGACGAGCGCATCGCGATGCCCCGAAAACGCCGCGGGATTGGAATATCCCGGCCGATGTTCAAAGTGGCCGCCGTCTGTGGCGAACCATTCGGTGTCCTCTGAAAAATACAGATGAGGATTTGACAGCTTCTTCGGAGCGGGCAGTGCGGTAATCGTCTGCGGCGCCAGTTTCAGAGCTTCGGTTGCGGTGGCAAGAATGTTGTCGCGATCGTATTCCGCGACATTGAAATGAAGACTCTCCGCGGATTGCTCCCATGCGTCTACCGAAAATGCGCAACCAGCGGCTGCCATTCCTGAAAGGAACGCACGGCGGGAGAGCGCAAGGCGCAAGCAGGGAACCATGGTGCCGACGAGCGTATCACCTTCGCGCGTCAGAAGGCGGCACGGGAGACTTTCCTGAGCGCTTACACGTCTCAATCACAAAGCTTTGCGGCTAAAAGAGGGTGTGCAAGCATCCGCTATGCTGCCTCTGCTAGCATCGTTCCAACCGCCTTTCCAGGAGTCGGCAGACTAGCCCCTATGCCGTTCATTACGCCGCAGGAAAACGCAAGCGAACCCGTGCCGGCGGAGGCAGCGGAAAAGCTCAGCAAGGTCAGTGAAGCCCCTGGCGAACGCGAGCTTTGGCCTGATCCCGTTGAGGGCGGCTCTGCGGCACAATTCGTGGAACTGCTGCGTTATCTGACACAGACAGACGTTCATACCTACGCGTTTTCTGTCGCCGCTAACGTGATCCTGTCGCTGTTTCCATTTATCGTTCTACTGCTCACGCTGTCGCGTAATGTTTTCCATTCGCAGCAGATGGCGAATGTCGTCAGCGAACTGATGCACAGCTATCTGCCGACGGGGCAAGACTTCGTGATGCGCAACATGAATCTGTTGGCGCATCCGCATAAGGGCGTGCAGGTCTTCTCTGTGGTCATGCTGTTCATCAGCAGTACCGGCGTATTTCTGCCGCTGGAAGTGGCATTGAACAATGTGTGGCGCGCTCCCAAGAACCGCAGCTATCTTGGCAACCAGCTTGTTTCGCTAGGGCTGGCCATTTCGGTGGGCATCCTCGCCATGTTTTCGGTGGCCATGTCTACGGCGCAGAAGGCTGTGCTGGGCTTTGTCTTCTTCGGTCACACCGACAACGTGTTTTATACCGTGTTATCGAATGGGTTTCTCAGCGTTGTAGCCACCATCAGTTCCATTGGCATCTTTTTCCTGATTTACTGGATCCTGCCCAATCGCAAGATTCCTCCCATGGCGGTGTTGCCTACGGCAATCGTGACGGGCTTGCTTTGGGAGGGGGCGAAGTATCTGTACATCTTCACCTTGCCGCACCTCGATCTTGAAAATGTCTACGGACCGTTTTACATCTCGGTAGGCCTGATGCTCTGGGCGTTTTTGAGCGGCCTGCTTCTGCTGGCAGGAGCGCATTTCTCGGCGACGCGGCATGCAATGCATATGGCTGCTTTGCAGGCACGGAAGGAGTCCTAAGGCATGCCGCTGATCCTTCGCCCGCGCCAGCAGAACAACGTGTCGGACCCGCTCTATGCCACCACGAGCGTGCCCCTCTCCGGTAATGTTTCGCATTTTCCTTTGTACCTGCGCATCCTGTGGGGCGTAACCGCGCTGCTGATCGCGCTGGCGTTCGTTCCGGGAACACTGGGTGACCAGACTTTCCTTCTTCGCTGGGGAGTGCTGGCCGTCACGCTCATCGTTACGGTTCCTTATCTGTACCGGGCAACGAAACATGGCCTGCTGTGGCGGCTGAGAAACAAGCTGATTCTCACTTACTTGTTGATCGGTCTAACGCCGGTTGTTCTCTTCTGTACGCTGGTCTTCCTCTCTGCCTATGTAGCAGCAGGACAGTTCGCGGTCCATCTGGCATCGCAACATTTGCAGCTTCAGTTGGACAACATGGGCACCAGCGACGCGGGCTTTGCGTTCTCGCTTGCGCACCGTGTGGAAGAGGGGGCGACAGCCGCCGATCTGGGACAGGGAAGAGACGGAGAGCCAGCTTCGAGCACCGTACGTCGCGCTGGAACAACTCTGCCATCTGCCGGACAGCCCGCGGGAGCAACCCCGTCTCAGGCTTCACGTCCACCGGTAATTCGACAGCGTTCGGTTTATCTGGACGACCAGGAGATTGAGTTCCGCGATTTCATGGGTAATGCTCGCAGCCCCATGCGCCTGTCGCCGTGGATCAAGCAACGTCGTGGCGGTCAGTTAAAGGTCTTCGCGGAAGATGGCGGTGTCTTGTACATGGCCGTGGTGGATCGTGTGGCAGCGGGTAAAGATCAAGCGGGTAAAGACCACATGATTACCGTGATTGGTACCATGCCGGTCACGCAGCCGCTGCTCTCTACCGTAGCCAAGGGATTGGGCGTGGTGACGCTACTTCCGGGAGTGGTTGAAGATGCCGCGTCGGGCAGCGTTCGTTCCAACGCAAAGCAGCAACGGCTTTCCGGAGGCGCCCGACCATCGTCCGTCAATCTGCTGGACTATCAGGTGGTGTTCCGTTCGCGTCTGCCGGTTCTGAACTGGGAGAGTGGCGATATACGGCCGGTGCCGCTAGTTGTCACATCGCGGCCCTCGGTGCTTTTCCAGCAGCTTTTCGGCACGGGTCTTACCAGTTCCATCACGGATGCGGTTCGATTTGCTTTTATCGCTGTCTGCATCATCTTTGCGCTGCTGGAGATTTTTGCGTTCTACGTCGCCATGCGGCTCACGCGCTCTATGACTGGCTCCGTTGAGGACCTGTACGCAGCAACGCTATCCATCGATAGCGGCGATCTTTCCCACCGCATCCATGTGCAGCAGGACGACCAGCTTGCAGACCTGGGACGTTCCTTCAATCGCATGGCGTGGTCATTGAGCCGACTGATTGAAGAGCAGAAGGAAAAGGAGCGCATGCAGAGTGAACTCAGCATTGCGCATGAAGTGCAGGCCAACCTCTTTCCGCATTCGCTTTCCGGAATTCCGTCGCTGCAGCTTCACGGCATCAGCCGCCCGGCCCGTACTGTTTCTGGCGATTACTACGACTTTCTTATCTTCCATGACGATCCGAATCAGCCCAAGAAGGTCACCGGCATGGGGCTGGCGCTAGGCGATATCAGCGGCAAAGGAATCTCTGCCGCGTTGCTGATGTCGACGCTTCATGCGGCGGTTCGCGCTTACCGCTTTGCCAGTGAGGAACTGTTCGCCGAAGAAGCCCGCAGCGTCACACATCAGCAATCTTTGGAATGCGGTGAACTCTTTGAATCGCCCGCACGCATCCTGGCACTGCTGAATCGCCATCTCTACCGCTCGACGCAACCTGAAAAGTACGCGACGCTGTTCCTGTCACACTACGACGATCGCAGTGGACGTCTCACGTATTCCAATGCAGGCCAGCTTCCACCCTTTGTCATGAAGCTGGATGGAAGTGTGCGAGCCCTTGATAAAGGGGGCACCGTGGTGGGTTTGATGGATGGTATGCGCTACGACCAGGAGACAATCCAGTTGGAGAGTGGCGATCTGCTTATTGCCTATTCCGACGGTGTCACGGAGCCGGAAAATGATTTCGGCGAGTTTGGCGAAGACCGCCTGCTGGATGTGGTCCGTGCCAACCGCGATCAGCCGCTGGAAGTCATCTCCACGGAAGTGATGGATGCGCTGGACGCGTGGATTGGCGGCGCGGAACAGCCTGACGACATTACCCTTGTGCTTGCTCGCAAAGTCTAAGGGCACAGCTTTCGCTGCGCCCTTGTATCCCTATTCCGACTAGTTTCCTGTAATCGAAACAGGCGGTTGCGCCAATGTTGGATCGGCCTTCGCCTGCATGACAACTGTGCTCGTTGGAACCCCGAGCGGAATGCCTTCCTTCTCAAATGCCAGCAGAACCCTGCGCCGCAACGCACGCAGGATTGGGTCTTTCTGGTTAGCTTTCACGCGGATGTTTACGGGGTATACCACCTCGCGCCCGTTGATTTTGTCGACGCCAAGGATATCCGGGTCTGCAATCGCGATATTTTGAAACGCGTCATCCTTGCGAACTTCCATCGCCAAAGTCTTTAGCACCGCCATTACGCGATCTGGATCGGCGGCGGCATCCACGGCCACGTTAAGGGTTGCAACGGAATATTGGCGCGTCAGGTTCGATACGGTAGCGATCTGCGAATTTGGAATGAAGTTCAGCGTGCCATCGCCGGCACGCAACGTCGTAGAGCGAAGCGTCAGATCCTCTACCGTACCGGTCAACCCGGCGATCGTGACTACGTCGCCCACGTTGAACTGGTCTTCCACCAGGATGAAGACGCCGTTCAGCATGTCTTTAAACATGCTCTGAGCGCCAAACGAAATACCCAGACCAACCACGCCTGCGGAGGCCAGCAGTGGCTTCAGGTCAATGTTGAACAACTGCAGGATTTGCAGCAGGGCAATGAAACCGATCAGCCCATAGCAGGTGGCACGAAGGATCGCTGCCATTGTGCGTAGCTGAGAGGCACGCTGGGTTCCCGGATAGGCGTCGGCAATATGGCGCATGCGCTTCACAAAGAACTTCACGATGCTTTGCAGTACAAACGCCATCAGCAAGATAACCACGAGTTTCGGCACGTCAGAGCGGACGAAGTCCACAATGTCGTTGTGCCAGCTCTGTCCCAGATCGTGGAATGTTTCGGGAGGGTGGCTCTCGCCGGGAGCTTTCGTGGCAGCGGCCAGGAGAAGAGCGAAAAGAGGCATCATGCTCAAAATGTCCTTCTTGCGGCAGATGCCGCTGGGGGTACAATCAGGCCAAAACCAGCAGTCCTGATCTCTTAAGGATGGCGCAGGCACTCCCGCGCTGCAACCCATCCGCATATCCCGTAGGAGAGGTGTCCCCATGGCGACAACGGCACGGCTGCTCTTATTCGGATTGGCGTTTGTATTTTCTGTGCCTGTTATGGCGCAGAGCAACAACAATCCGACGAGCGCAACAGGGAATCCCTCCACCGGTTATAACCCCGCAAATCCTGCGAATGGCGGACTTCCGCGCGACATCACGGGCGAAGGCGGCATGGATTTGGACCCAACTCTGGTTCATCGTCGGGATGAAACTCGCAAACTGGAGCGAAAGAAGCGTATGGTGGACAGCGCCAATCGGCTGCTGGCGCTGACGCAACAGCTTCGAGCAGATCTTCAGGGACGGGAAGCAACTCCGGAGGATCAGAAGCGACTCGATGAGATTGCCCGGCTGGCACGCCAGGTGAAGGACCAGATGCGCAACTAACATGCGCGCCTGGGGGACCGCATGACGACGAAGCTGTGCCGCCGTTACGGACCATTGTGTGGATGGTGTGGGATGTTGAAGTACGTTCGTTTCGTGGCGATTGCCGCGGGAGTACTTATGGCAGTTTCCGTGAACTCTGCCCGCGCGCAGAACATGGAAAGTGCCGCAGTGAAAAAGATGGTGAACTCACAGGCCCAGATGGCCGCGACCGATCGCCAGAAGCAAATGCTGGCGGATGCCGATGAACTTCTGGCGAAGGCGCAATTGTTGAAAGCCGCAGTGGATCAGACCCGCAAGGATGAACTTTCCGTAGATGTCATCCGGCAGGCAAATGAGATTGAAAAGCTGGCCAAATCAGTAAAAGACCGGATGCGACAGTAAGCATCACGGTTTGTAAGCCAGTGCAGCGACTGCATTCACCACGCCATACGGCATGGTCGCCGTAGGCACGGCAGATGCGCGCACTGCCGCAACAATCGTGGAGGCACTCCAGTCTGGATGCGCCGCCTTCACCAACGCCACCACACCCGCAACCAGCGGTGCAGAAGCACTTGTACCGATGGCCTGCATGTATCCGATGTGTCCAAGGTTGAAGCAGCCGAAGGAACGTCCGCTCGTCGCAGGCAACCCGTCAGTTGTGTTGGACAAGCCCGTAGAACAGGCCCCCCGCACCCATCCTGAAATTGCGTAGTTGCCTCCCTGAGGATAGCTTCCACCCGGCGCAGCGACAGCATTCAAAGGCGCACCATAGTTGCTGTAATACGCCATCGTTACCAGTCCTGCGGCACACACATCGCCTGCTGTCAGGTCTTCCGCGCAATCCGGATTCGTCGAGGCGACTGCCGCTAAGACATCGCGTGACTGCGCGGGATAAGAAACATACCGCGAGTTGGCAAAGTTAAATGCATCATTGCCTGCCGCTGCGACTAACACTGCGCCAGCATCACTTGCTGCATGCGTCACGCGGTCAAAACTTGCTTTCAAACCCGCAGCATCGCCGCTATATAGATCCAGCGTGACGGACATGCTCAACACAATCACATCCGCCTTCTGCGCAATCGCATCATCGATACCCTGAAGCACCCACGACAACATGCCCGAAGGCTGGCCATTCGTACACTGTTCTGCTGTTGTTGAGCCACTGCCCGGCATCCGTTGCAGCACTTTTACATTCAGGAGCGATGCCCCGGGCGCAACGCCCACGGTTAATCCTGTGGTACTTCCGGCAGCCCCCGCGGCAAGCGACGCCACCCAGGTGCCGTGCCCACTCTGATCCTGAGGCGAGCCATCATCGCAGGCGCTGGGCTGCTGCGTTTGGTCTATCTCGCTAATGTTCAGCAGCAGATTTGGCGCAACGTCTGGATGGGTTCGATCCACTCCGCTGTCCAGCACTGCGATACGCACGCCCTTGCCCGTCGATGTAGCCCATGGCCCCGCAGCAGGGCCACCAGCAATGCCGCCACCATAACCACCCACCACGCGCACGGCCCACCCCTGTGGCGAGTCAGTATAGAAGGTGTCCGGGCCATCTGGCGGCATGGCTATCGTGGGAGCGGAAGTATGCACCGTTGGCGCATTCACGTGGTTTGCATCCGTGGTTCGCACCTGTAACTGGCTCGCCGTGACCAGGCGATCCTCCACCACATACTCAACATTCGGATCGCTTCGCAAGGTCGATTCCGAGGCCGCTGTACCGCTTACGAGAGCTGCTCCAAAGCGGGCGTGTTTGCGCAGCATCCGTCCGCCGGCGCGCAGTGCCATGTTGTCGGCGTCTGCCGGTATCGTGCCGTCGCGATACACCACCAGCATCTTCCGCTGTGCTGTTGCAGCCAGTGGGGAGGCCGTTTGTGCGGTCATCGCTGGCGAAAGCCACGCGGCCAGCATCAACGTCATCAGGGCAGAGGGGATCGCCCGGCGCAAACCGGTTCTAACGGACATGGTGCCTCGCTATTCAGGGTCAAAATGCCGGGTATGGAATAGCCACGGCCGTTCCACATTGCGACACTGCCCTTATCGGCCAACGATTTCCACGCTTGAGCGCGCGTCGCCCAACAGCAGTACAATCAACAGGGAACGTTGTGCCTCGCGCCGGCGATCCGCTGATTCCAGCAGGTAAGGATGGCAGGCCGGAAAGCGATGGCAACACGCGCGAACGCACCACAGAAGACTTCACAGAGCGCACTCGGATCGCTCTCGCCAGAAAAGCTTATTCATTTCTTCCGCCTGATGTACCTCTCGCGGAAGACAGACGATCGAGAAATCCTGCTCAAGCGTCAGCAGAAGATCTTCTTCCAGATCTCCTGCGCTGGCCATGAAGCGCTTCTCGTTGCTGCGGGACTCTCGCTAAAGCCGGGTTACGACTGGTTTTTCCCCTACTATCGCGACCGCGCATTCGCCCTTGCTGTCGGTCAGACGGTGAAGGACCAGCTTCTGCAGGCAGTTGGAGCAGACGATCCGGGCAGCGGGGGACGCCAGATGCCGTCGCACTGGACCTCCAGGGCGTTGCGACTTATGTCGCCTTCTTCCGCGACGGCCACGCAGCTTCTCCACGCCGTCGGTTGCGCGGAAGCAGGCCGTTACTTCAGCCATCATCCTGAATCTGCAAAGGGCAACTACGGCCCAGGCGACTACCGCGCCTTCAAGGACGTCGACTTTCACGCGGACGAGGTGGTGTACACCTCGGTGGGTGAAGGCTCCACCTCGCAGGGCGAATTCTGGGAAGCGCTGAACACCGCCTCTAACGCTAAGCTCCCTGTGCTTTTCGTCGTGGAAGACAATGGCTACGCTATCTCCACGCCGGTTGAGGCGAACACGCCCGGCGGCAACATCTCGCGCCTCGTCGCAAACTTTCCCAACTTCCACTTCGCGGAAATCGATGGCACAGATCCCATCGCCAGCTATGAAGCGATGCAGGAAGCAGTCGCATACTGCCGCAGCGGCAAAGGTCCGGCCTTTGTGCACGGCCATGTGATCCGCCCGTACTCGCACGCGCTTTCCGACGATGAGCGTTGGTATCGCCATTCTTCGGAACTCGAAGCCGATGCTCTGCGTGATCCTATCCTCAAGACAGAAGCTCTGCTGCTGCGCGAAGGCATCCTCACGGAAGAACAGCTTCAAAAACTGAAGACTGAGGTGGACGACGAAGTCCGTCACGCCGCAGACGAAGCACTTGCAGCCGCGCTGCCTACTATTGCAAGCATTACGAAGCATGTGTATTCAGAAGACCTGAGCCCCACAGACAGCGTCTTCTCCACGGAACTGAAGCCGGTCGATAGCGTCGACCACACGATTGCCGATCTCGTTAACTGCACCCTGCGCGACGAAATGGCGCGTGACGAACGCATCGTCATCTTCGGTGAAGATGTCGCGGACGCTACACGCGACAAGCACTTGAAATCTGGCGCGCTCAAGGGCAAGGGCGGCGTCTTCAAGATCACCGCTGGTCTGCAGACGGAGTTCGGTTCCGATCGCGTCTTCAACTCGCCGCTTGCAGAAGCGAATATCGTCGGACGCGCCATCGGCATGGCATCACGCGGTTTGAAGCCGGTAGTTGAAATTCAGTTCTTCGACTACATCTGGCCCGCCGTGCACCAGATGCGCAATGAGCTATCGAACTTCCGGTGGCGCTCCAACGGCAATCATTCGGCCCCGCTGGTTATCCGTGTTCCCATCGGCGGCTATCTCACCGGTGGTTCCATTTACCACTCGCAATCGGGTGAAAGCATCTTCACGCACACGCCGGGTATTCGCGTGGTCATGCCGTCATCCGCGCAGGACTTTGCAGGCCTGTTGCGTACCGCCATCCGCTGCGATGACCCGGTGCTATTCCTGGAGCACAAGCGTCTCTACCGCGAATCCTATGGTCGCGGTCCGAATCCCGGCCCGGAATACATGATTCCGTTTGGCAAGGCGAAGACCGTGAAGTCCGGTTCCGATCTCACTGTCATCACCTACGGCGCAGTGGTGCCGCGTGCATTGCAGGCTGCTCAAAAGCTGGAACGCGAGAGGGGAATCTCGGCAGAGATCATCGACCTCCGTTCGCTGTCACCGTATGACTTTGAAGCCATCGCGGAAAGCGTTCGCAAGACCAACCGCGTGATCGTCGCCCACGAAGACATGCGTAGCTGGGGCTTCGGCGCGGAACTTGCTGCGCGCATCAGCGACGAGCTCTTTCACGACCTCGATGCGCCCGTGCGCCGCGTAGCGGGCATGGATACCTTCGTGGCCTATCAGCCCATCCTGGAAGATGCGATCCTGCCGCAGCCGGAACACATCTACGCAGCCATGGTCGACCTGGCCGCTTTCTAACTCCAAAAAGACAAGACAACGCCGTCCCGAGCAGAAGCTCAGGGACGGCTTGTTTTTCAGGGACGGCTTGTTTTTTTGCTCGTCGAAGATTTTTTCGGGGAAGTCGACTTCTTTGTAACCGTTGCTGTCGTCTTGATGGCGGCCTTCTTCGCAGCTGACTTGCCCTCAGCCTGCATAGGCCGATTCTTTCGAACTGGCTTTGCCTCCGTGGTGGCTGGCATCGCAGCAGACACAGAATCCGACCAGGGCAATGCTGCCAGTTCCATCAAGCGCTCTTGCGCATTCACAGGACGTGCGCCCACCGGAGGCCGCGTATAGCTGCCATCTTCCTGCAGGAAACGCGCTTTTACCGTGTCTGCCAGATAAGTTTCCAGGATCTCGTGCCGTAGACGTTGCTTCAGATCCGGTTGGGTTACGGGATATACCGCTTCACAGCGCTCGAATAGGTTACGCGGCATCCAGTCGGCCGAACCACAGTACACCTCGGTATGGTCATGTGGGCCACCGCTGTCGCTTGTACTTCCATTCTGGAACCAGTAGATGCGGCTATGTTCCAGAAAGCGCCCAACGATGGAACGCACACGAATGCGTTCACTCAGCTTGCGCACACCGGGACGCAGCGCGCACATCCCGCGCACAATCAGGTCAATCTCCACGCCAGCCTGCGATGCAGCATACAGCGCACGCACCGTGTTGCCATCCAGTAGAGCATTCATCTTCGCAATGATGCGTGCGGGACGTCCTGCGCGTGCATGCTGCGCTTCGCGTTCGATCAGGTGCAGAATGTCTGCGGCCAGCGTAACGGGCGCCACAAGCAATGGGCGGAAGTTTTCATTCTGAGCATCGGCGGTCAGGTAGTTGAACACCTTCTGCACTGCCGAAGTGACAGCTTCATTCGCAGTCAACAGACTCACGTCGGTATAAAAACGCGCGGTAATGGAGTTGTAGTTTCCGGTGCCCAAATGCGCGTAGCGACGCGTAACACCATCTGGATCACGACGCACCAGCAGCGCAAGTTTCGCGTGCGTCTTCAGACCAACAATGCCATGAAACACCTGCACGCCAGCGTCTTCCAGCGTGCGCGCCCAGCGGATGTTGGAGTCCTCATCGAAACGAGCCATCAGTTCAACCACCACGGTTACATCTGTGGTCTGCGCCGCATCCAGCAGCGCCTGAAAGAGTGGTGAATCGCGAGAGGTGCGATACAACGTCTGCTTGATGGAGATAACGGATTCGTCTTCGGCTCCGGCTTCGATAAATTTCTCGACGGTGCGGAACGAGTCGAACGGATGATGCAGCAGAATGTCACGGTTGCGAATGGTGTCGAACAGGCAGCCACGACGGCCATCCGATAGCGGCGGCGGTACAAATTCTCGTCCGGCAAAGCGCGTGAACTTGAGGTCCGGGCGGTCAACTGCGCTGTACAGTTCCATCAACCGTGTGAGATTGATTGGATCGTCGACGCGGAAGACTTGCCAGCGGTCGAGTTGAAAGTTGACTCGAAGCTGGTCAATTAACTCCTCATCCGCTCCCGAAGAGATCTCCAGCCGCACCACATCGCCTTTGCGCCGGTTATGAAGCTCCGCACGCACACTCTCCAGTAGCGACCGCGACTCTTCTTCCTGAAGATACAGATTGCTGTTACGTGTCACGCGGAAAGGGGATCGCGCAAGAATCTCGTATCCAGGAAAGAGGCGCTGCGTGCGTTCTTCAATCAGTTCATGCAGGAACAAAAAGCGATAGGTTCCCTCAGGAGAGGGCAACCGAATCAGCCGTGGCAACATGCGCGGCACGGTCACCACGCCCAGGGTGCTGCCTCCCGGTAGGCGCTTGTCGCGTTTGTTTCCTTTGCGCCGTAAGAGTAAGCCAATGCAAAGAGCTTTGTTCAACACGCGCGGAAATGGATGCGACGGATCAATCGTGACTGGCGTCAGCAGGGGATCAACTTCGCGTTCGTAGAACTCGGCAGCATGGCGAAGAGCTTCCTCATCCAGTTGCTTCCAGGAAAGAATGTCGATGCCCGCTTTGCGCAGCGAGGGCAACAGATCGCGCGTCCAGCCGGAGTATTGTTCGCGGCTGAAACGATGCAGATGGTCGGCAAGCTGATCCAGCCGTTCCTGCTCTGTTAAGCCGTCATCGTCATCGCCCGACGGTTGCTGATAGCCGTCTTCAATGCGCTGCAGAATACCGGCCACCCGTACTTCAATGAACTCATCCAGATTGGAGGCCGTGATCGCAAGAAACTTAACGCGCTCCAGCAGCGGATTCGTGGTGTCCTGCGCCTCTTCCAGAACGCGGCTGTTAAACCGCAGCCAGGATTCGTCGCGATTGAAGAAGAGATGGCGCGGCTGGCTGCTATCGGCGGATGTTGCGCTTGCGCTGCGAGTGGTGGCGGGTTTTCCTTTGCGTGCAGATATCGGCATGTTTCTCTTGTTTTGGATGCAGTTATGCTGCGCAAGGCTATCAGAGTTATGTGAACGAACCCGGAATATCACGCAACGTCCAACCGGAATCCGTGTTTCAGAGTCTATAGAAAGAAACGCTAAGACGTTCTTTCGGATAAGGGAGTGGCAAGAGCATGCGACATACAGGATTTGCAGTGCTGGCTTTAGGAGTAGTGGTTTCCGCGGGCAGTCTCATGGCGCAAACCGCCAAGCAGGATATGAAGGATGCTGGCCACGACACGGCAAAGGCAACCAAGAACACGGGACACGCCATTGCCAAGGGAACAGAGACTGGCTACGACAAGACCAAGGAAGGCACCGTAAAGGCGGCTCATGCAACAGAGCATGGCACCAAGACTGCCGCCGAAAAAACGAAGGACGGCACAGTGACCGCCGCCCATGCTACTGCGCACGGAACGAAAGTAGCCGCCGAGAAGACCAAGGAAGGTACGGTGAAAGCCGCTGACGCCACCGCTCACGGCACCAAGGTTGCTGCTCACAAAACCAAGGTAGGCACTGAAAAGATGGCCGACAAGGTTGACGGCAAGTAGTACTTATCCAGAGATAGCGGGGATGCTTCGGCATCCTCGTTTTCTGTTTGTGCAGCTATGTGGTGGAGGGTTCGCGCAGGAACAGCGGAACGCTGATGCCAATGAGCGAAATCCAGAACAGGTCTGCTCCGAACAGATGCAGCACCTGTATCCACGTCGGTGCCAGCATCAGCACATCGGCAATGCCAATCAGCATCTGCAACGCAAGATTCGTAAAGAGCAGGTTTGCAGCATGGCCAGCATTGTTCTGCTTCAGACGCTTCGCCAGCAGCAACGTGGCAGCAATGATGAGCAGGGTTGCTGCAGGATGTATCCAGCGCATACGGATCAACAGTGGCGAATCCGCCGCAAAATCGGCTGCTATGGCGGCCTGAAGTGAATGCGACGGGAAGATCGTATCGGCTAGAGCAGCCACCGAACCCGCCGCACCTGTAATCAGAACAGCGACAATCGTAAACAAGGCCGCCTGTCGCAGCGGCTTGTTGTAAGCAGAAGCCTTCACATTTCCCAACAAAACTGCAACTGCAGTCGTCGCTGCTAACAGGATCATGGTGTTCGTGAAGTGAATGGACTGCACGAACACGCGCATGTTCGACGTGTTGTTTTCAACGTAGTGGCCCAGTACCAGAACCGCGCCCAGTAGTGCTTCCAGGATCAGAAAAAAAAGCGACCAGATCGCTGCCTTGCGTGCAGGATGCTGTTTGGGAGTCGCATAAAACGTCCATCCTGCCAACACAAAAAACATGGTGCCAGAAATTCCGGTCAGCGATCGGTGCATGAACTCAATCACCGTGGCCAAGCGACGGAAGTGGGGAAGCACTTCACCATTGCACAGCGGCCAATGCGCACCGCAACCAGCACCGGAGGAGGTGGCGCGAACCACCGCTCCCTGCAGTACCACCACAACGAAGAGCGCAAGCGTGGCCCACGCCCATAGGCGCACTCCTTTCAAAGAGCGTGTCTGGCTGGGCGTGGCAACGGCGGTATCCATGTTTCGTTTTCCTAACTAACTTCTGGTTATCCGGCGGCGAGTTCTTTTGCACGCTGCGTTGCGCGTTTCACTGCCTTGATCAGCGTCACACGCAGGCCGCCTTCTTCCAGTTCAAGAATGCCATCCACGGTGCAGCCCGCCGGAGTGGTCACCGCATCTTTCAACAGGGCAGGGTGATAGCCGGTTTCCAGCACCATCCGCGCGGAACCGAAAGTGGTCTGTGCTGCAAGCTGCGTTGCGATATCGCGCGGCAAGCCTACGTTGACACCCGCTTCCGCCAACGCCTCAATGATGATGTAAATGAATGCAGGTCCCGAGCCAGAGAGGCCAGTGACAGCATCCATGTGCTTCTCATCCACGATAACGGTACGTCCCACCGTGCCGAAGATGCGCTGCGCAATGCCCAGCTGATCCTCGGAAACAAACCGTCCACGGCAAAGGGCCGTAATGCCTGCACCCAGCATCGCCGGGGTGTTCGGCATGGAACGCACCACTGAAATCTCAAAACCGGCGGCGTCTTCGATGGCGGATGTCTTTACCGACGCAGCGAACGACACAAGCATCTTCTGTGGAGTAAGTACGGGGCGAATCTGTTCGATCAGCGCGGGTACCTGGATCGGCTTCACGCCAAGCAGGATCACGTCCGCCTGCTTCGCTGCTTCCACGTTATCCGTGGTCACTTCCACGCTGTACTGCGCGGAGAGCGCATGGGCGCGTTCCGGGTGCGCAACGGTCGCAATGATCTGCTCCGCGTGCAGCAGGTTGTTTTTCAGGAAGGCCTGCAGAAGAATGCCGCCCATCTTGCCGGTTCCCAGAATTGCCACCTTGATACCGGGCATCGCTGCGGGGGGCAGTGTGTTTTCGTATTCCAGTTCTGTGCTCATGCTCTTCTTATCGCTGCTTTGAGTGTTGTTATAGAAATATCTGTTCTCTTAAGAGTAACGCCAGCCGATGAATACTGGCTGGCGTTTGTGTGCGTGGTGATCGTTGCCGGCTATTTCTGATCTGCAAAAGAGCTTTCCGGATACCATTCCGGTCGCGGCCCGTTGGCGACACGCGTGGTCAGCTGTCCAAGCACCACGGTGAACTGTGCAGCAGCAGCCTTATCGACAGGCTGTTGCAGGTCATCGCTGGGCTTGTGATAACGATTCTTGACCCAATCCATGAAAATCTTCTGCTCGGGCGAGTCGGGCGTCCAGCCAAACTTGAAGGCGAGCGCCGGAATGCCTTGTTTAACGAAATTCACCTGGTCCGAGCGAACAAAGCGGTTCTCATCAGGCTGTTTATCAAACTGAACTTCAACATCGTTCAACTGAAACGCAGCGCGAGCATCGTTGCCCAGTGTGCTCTCGCCCAGACCCTGCACTTCGATGAAGCGCAACGGGAAGAGCGGCAGATACATATCCATGTTCAGGTCAGCCACCACATCCTTCTTGGGAACGGTGGGTTTGTTGGCGAAGTAAGCCGAACCAAGCTCGCCCAACTCTTCACCCGCAAGCGTAATGAACAGAATCGACCGCTTCGGATGCGGATACTTCGACATCAGCTTGGCGCATTCAATCACCGACGCCGAGCCGGAAGCATTGTCCATCGCACCGTTGTACAGGCTATCGCCGTTCACCGGGCGACCAATCCCAAGATGATCCAGATGCGCGCTGACCACCACGTATTCCTTCTTCAGTTTCGCGTCGGAGCCTTCCAGCAAGCCAATCACATTGGACATGTGAACTGCCGCACCTTTGCTGATCGTCGTCTTGGCGTCCAGCGTTCCCGGAAGCGCGAAGTGCGGTAAAGTCTCGCCAGCATTGGCCAGTTTGCGAAGTTCGTCGTAGCTGTGACCGCTGCCTTCGAACAGCTTCTCGCCCGCACTGTAGGCGATGGTTGCGCTCACCTGCAAACCCTTCATGGTGTTCAGTGCGGGATCTTCAAACAGAAGACGTGCACCGCCCGCGCGTGCAGGGCCGTTCGTATTGTTCTGCGGCGGTGCCAATGCCAGTGAAATCATGCCCACCGCACCGGCTGCCGCAAGCTGTTTCCATCGCTGATCGTTGCTGCGGGCATACGCGCGCTGTGGCCCCTGCAGGTTGATCGGCGGCGCGTTGAAAAAGACAACAACCTTGCCCTTTACATCTGTGCCCGCGAGATCGTCTATGTGCTTCTTCGGAATGCGCAGACCGTAGCCGATAAAGACCATCGGTGTGTTGGCAACGGATGTGTTCTCCATGCCGGGAGCCAACGTCACATCCGAACCAACGGGGAAGTCAACCGTCTTACCATTGACGTTTACGCGAAAGAACGAAGCAGCTGCATCAATGGATGTGGGCACCAGCGCAAACGACTGCTGATAGCCATTCGTACCGGCAGGCTTCAAGCCAATCGTCTTGAACTGCTCCTCGACATACGCCACGGCCTTTTCATAGCCCGGAGTTCCGGCGCGGCGACCTTCCAGCTTGTCATCGGCCAGATAGGAAACGTGTGCCCACCACGCATCGGCTGGGCCAGACCAATCCTTGCGCTCACTCAGCAGGGGAATCTGCGCAGAGGCTGCAAGCGAGGCGAACGAAAAGCAGAGCAGCGTAGCGGCAAGCCGCGAGAAACGACGCATGGGCAGAGAACTCCTGCGGGAATTGGTGTTGTGGCTTCCATACTACCTCGCTCAAGGGATTTCCGGGGATGCCGATGAGAAGGTCAGCCAACGCCTATTTCGTAGGAGATAAGTCGATCCGATGACCGAACCCGCCATGTTTGTCTTTGCCGTAATGTTTGCTCTGCCTCTCGCAGGAGCCGCTAAGGTCCTGTTCAGCGCGCATGATCCGCATGAAGAGTTTGTCGAAAAAAAGGTAGAGCGTCAGACCCTGACCCGTATGCCTCTGCGAACATCCTTGCAGCGCATGGGCATCCCTGCTTTGGCAGATTGAAAATGCAAAGGCCCGGCATGGCCGGGCCTTTGCTGTGCTTGTTTCGTGGAACTACTTTTTGCCGAAGACCTCGCCCATGCGGCGAATCTGCGCGCCCACACCGCGGAGCTTCTCTTCAATGCGCTCGTAGCCACGATCGATGTGGTACACACGGTCCAGAATCGTTTCGCCGTCTGCAATCAGCGCAGCCAAAACCAACGAAGCTGAAGCGCGAAGGTCGCTGCACATCACGGCAGCCGACTGCAGTGGTGTACGTCCTCGGACCGTGGCCGTACGGCCTTCCACACGGATGTTTGCGCCCATGCGCGACAGTTCCGGCACGTGCATGAAGCGGTTTTCGAAGATGTTTTCCGTGATGATGCTGGTGCCTTCCGCCTGCGTGGCCAACGCCATGTACTGCGCCTGCATGTCAGTCGGGAAGCCCGGATATTCCACTGTGGTAATGTCTGCGGCCTTCAGTGATCCACTGCCTTCACTGCGAACGCGGATGTTTTCCTTGCCCACATCCATGCGAACGCCGCACTCTTCCAGCTTGGCAATCACAGCACCCAGATGCGCAGGGTTTAGGCAGTCCACATTCAGGTCGCCACCGGAGATCGCTCCGGCAATGAGAAACGTGCCAGCCTCAATGCGATCTGGGTTAATGCGATGGCGTACGCCATGCAGCTTCGAAACACCCTTCACGCGGATGGTGGAGGTGCCAGCACCCTCAATGTGCGCACCCATGCCAATCAGCATCTCGGCCAGGTCGGTCACTTCCGGTTCCTGAGCGCAGTTTTCCATCACGGTTTCGCCGTCGGCCAGCGTCGCGGCCATCAGCAGGTCTTCCGTACCTGTAACGGTGATCTTGTCGAAGGAGATATGCGCGCCGTGCAGACGGTCCGCCTTGGCTTCAATGTAGCCATACTCCTGCGTAATCTTCGCGCCCATCAGCTCCAGCCCCTTCAGGTGCAGGTCAATGGGGCGGTCGCCAATGGAGCATCCACCGGGCAGCGCCACGCGGGCAATGCCAGCACGCGCCACCAGCGGCCCAAGCACCAGCGAAGACGCACGCATCGTCTTCACGATCTCGTACTTGGCTTCCGGATCGGACAGTACAGCGCACTGGATGGTGGTGCGATGCTGCGCGCGCCCATAACCCAGCTCTACGTGCGCGCCCATGCTTTCCAGCAGCTTGCGTTCGGTCTCAATGTCGCGGACCTGGGGGATGTTTTCAAGAACCACTTCTTCTTCCGTCAGGATGGCCGCAGCCATGCAGGGAAGAGCCGAGTTCTTTGCGCCGGAAACCTTAATGGTGCCAAGCAACGGATTGCCACCACGGACAACAAACTTATCCATGTATCTCAGTCTACGGAAGAGTTGCGGGGTTTGCAGGTTATCGGGAGAGGTTCCTTTTGCATGTTGAAATCCGTTGACTGGGCGGAGAGTCATCGCCCGAAATACATGGAGTTACCAGCCCGGCAGAGACTCCTCGCCCCGGTCATGATCGGCGCTTACCTGGCGGCAGTGACCGTCATGCTGGTGATCGTGCTCCTGCGCGCGCCGCATTTCAGCTACACGCTTGACGATCCCTATATCCATCTGGCGCTTGCCCAGAACATCGCGGCGGGCCATTACGGCATCAATCCGGCCGAAACGACGTCTCCCTCTTCCAGCGTGTTGTGGCCATTTCTGCTCGCCCCGCTCAGCCGGACCATCGTAGGCGAATGGGTTCCACTGGCGCTGAATGTGGTGTTTTCGCTCGGAACCTGCATCCTTCTCGGCCGCTGGCTGGAACCCCGATTACGAGCCGCCGGATTCGGCAGCCTGTCCATCACCGGACTCGCCATCTGCCTGGTGCTGGCCGCTAATATGCCGGGTCTGACCATGACGGGCATGGAGCATTCCCTCCAGGTTTTGTTAGTCGTCGCGTGTGTCATCGCAATCTTCCATGGATATGAGGACGGCTCAATTCCATGGCACTATCTTGCTGCTGCGGCGCTCGCCCCGGCTGTCCGCTACGAGAACGTGGTGTATACGGGAGCCGTTTGCGTCGTACTGCTGCTCAAACGGCGCTATGGTACTGCCGTGGCCGTTTTTGCGGTTAGTCTGCTACCACTCATCGTATTAGGGATATTTCTTCACGCACACGGCCTGCCACCTTTCCCAAACTCCGTGATGGCGAAGGGCGGCATGGAGGCCGGCAGTGGCCACACAAGCGGTCTTGCTCATTTGGTGGAGCTGAGTATCGTCAATGCGCAGGATTTATTCCTGCGACCGTCGCGTCGCGTGATCTTTGCTTGCATGGCAACGATTGCAGTGTGTTGCGTCTGCCTGCGGCGACGCTACGTCATGTGGCCAATGCTGACAGTCCTCTTGGCGGCAATCGCGATGGCGCTCGTCGGGCCATACGACTGGTACTTCCGCTACGATGTCGCACTCCGAATCTTCGTTCTGCTTCTTGCAGTGGGGCTGTTGCTGCACGTAATGAAAGGGCAGAAGGTGATTGCGCCTGTTGTATGGCTCCTCATGCTGCTGAGCGCTGTGGCCTTTGTGCCACCACTCTTGGGATCACCGGGAGGCTCACTTCAAATTGCGCGCCAGCAGTATGAAATGCATCGCTTCGTACAGCAGCTGGGCTCAGAAAACATCGCAGTGAACGACCTCGGCTGGGTCAGCTTCAATGCCTATGGGAAGTTCTACATCCTGGACCTGATTGGCTTGGCAAACCTTGAAACCTTGCGTGAGAAGAATCGCAACACGGCATGGCTGGATCGCGTCACAAAAGAACACCACGTTGGGCTTGCCATGATCTACGAATCCTGGTTTAAGGCTCCTCCGCCTCCAGCTTGGATAAAACTCGGTGTGCTGCATCAATCAGAGCAATACTTCGCAAGCCCGATTGCCACGATCGGTGTATCTTTCTACGCGACATCGCCCGCAGCGGCAAAGCGTTTGCAGCCACAATTAGAGGTATTTCGCAGAGCACTACCAGAACACACATGGATTGCGGACAAATGAGAGGAGCGCGGCAGTATCGCCGCGCTCTCTCGTATTCATAGGCAGATTAAGCACCGGTTTTAGCTGCATGGCGATGCGCCTGTCGCGCAGCCTTCAACTGCTGCATCTGGTCCGGGGTCAACACTCCTGACATCTCCGTGCGCGTGTTTTCCTGAATCTGGCGGCGCTGATCCTTCTTCTGATCGGCAGTCAGTGTTGTGTCAGTACGAAGTGCCTTCATCTTCTGCTGGCGTTCGGCCAGAATAGGCTCCAGCTTCGCTGTCTGGTCCTGTGACAAGCCAAGTTGCTTACCCATCTTCAGCGCCGTCTTGTGCGGATTGTGCGCACGATGGTGCTTTTGCGTTACCTGCGTTTGCGGTGCAGCGGTCTGCGCTTGTGGTGCGGCGGTTTGCGCGAATGCGGCTGTTCCTGCAAACGAGAGAAGAAGGGCAGAGGTCAGGACGATCTGTTTCATGACGGGTTACTCCTTACGAGAGCGGCGAGCTTTTGCATTCGCTCTGTAGGTACAAACACGTCTGTACGCAATCGTTGCGCGCAACTTTTTCCCGAGACTGCTGTTGTGCACGCCACTTACTGATACCTTGTTGTTACTCAAACATTTCTGCAGGGAGCGTCATCGCGTCAATACGCCGGGGCGCGGAGGAGAATTTCCATGAACCGTCGTCATTTTCTCTCGCATGCCGCACTGGCCGCAGCAGCTCCCACGTCGTTCATGGCCGAGGCCCAGCGCCCGGAAACACAGGAGCCAGTGAAAGGCCCTCTGCCTCCATCCATCGCGGCTCTCCCCAACCGGAAATCAGAGGCAATGCCAATCACGGTAGCGGAACGCGGCGAACGCATCGCTCGCGCGCAAGAGCTGATGGCGAAACAGGGATACGCCGGTGTCCTGCTGGCAGGCGGAACGTCCATGGTGTATTTCACTGGCATTCGCAGCGGCAACAGTGAACGCATGTTCGCTTTCATCATCCCCGTAAAGGGTGCAGCATTCCTCGTATGCCCTTCGTTTGAAGAAGACCGCATGCGTGAACGTCTGGACACCATTCCCGGCGGCCAGAACGTCCGCATCTACACATGGCACGAAGACGAAAGCCCATTTGCTTTGGTGGGGAAAGGATTAGCAGACGCGGGGCTGCGCACCGGCAAACTCGGCATTGAAGAAAAAACGCCTTACATTTACGCATCGGAAATCGCGAAAGCCAATCCGAATTTGCAAGTGGTCGATGGAACGCCGATCACCGCCGGTTGCCGCCGCATCAAGACAAAGCACGAACTGGATCTGCTGACACTGGCCAATCAGGTAACGCTCTCTGTGTATGAAGCAGCGTGGAAGGCTGGCCACCCCGGTATGAATACCGCCGACTTCAGCGCATTGATGGGCGCAGCCTACGTCAAGAGTGGATTCCCCGGCTTCTCAAGCTGCGAAACGGGCATCTACAGCGCACTCCCACACGGCTCCATCAAACCGCAGGTCATCAAGGAAAACGACATCGTTCTCATCGACGACGGCTGCACCGTCGAAGGCTACGCCGCGGACATTTCGCGCACCTTCGTCTACGGCACGCCGTCCGACAAGATGAAGCGCGTCTTTGACATCGTGCACAAAGCGCAGGCTGCTGCTCGCGACGCCGCGAAGGCAGGCAACGAATGTCAGGCCGTCGACAAGGCCGCACGCGACATCATCACAGCAGCCGGCTTCGGCCCGGATTACAAGACCTTCACACATCGCCTTGGTCATGGCATCGGTATGGACGGTCATGAATGGCCGTACCTCGTACGAGGCAACAAGACCATCCTTGAAAGCGGCATGTGCTTCAGCGACGAACCCGGCATCTACCTGCCAAATGAGTTCGGCGTGCGTCTGGAAGATTGCATGCACGTCACGCCGACAGGCGGTGTTTTATTTACACCGCAGAGCCCGTCTCTGACGGAGCCGTTTGCCGTTTAACAACAAGTAGTTCCCGAAACTAGTTCCCGAAACGGGAGAGGTGCTCTCCTGCGGCATTTTGGCGTAGGCTTGTCCGTGCATGATAATCAAGTACATGCGCCGCGTTGTGCCGCGAACGTTTTTTGCCCAGCTTGTGCTTGGAATCATCCTTGCGCAGACACTTGCGCTCGGCGGCTATCTCTACTACGTCGTTGTCAGTACAAGGAAGACATCGCAAAGAAATCTCGAAGCGCGCATCTCCAGTCAGATTGATCGTCTCGCTGCTGTCTCTACCGAACGGATTCGACGGGGCGACTACGAGACGCTCCGTGAACTCCTGGAACTGGCAGAGATCGCGCCCAGCATCCAATCCTCACGGCTGACAGATCTCAGCGGTAATACGGTTGCTGCCAGCAAGTCTGGTATGAATCGCGATCTCGATGCCGAAGAGCTGAAGATTCTCCCCACCGTTACGGGGCAGCATATTTTCCGTACGAAAAAAGGCCAGGTAGAGGCAGTCACGCCGCTGCTGGAAAATGGCAAGCCAGTAGCTCTGCTATGGCTGGAGCCCACACCCTCTTCTGGAAGCGCGATCAGTCCGATTGTCCGCATGGCGCTCATCTACGGCGCATTGGCGCTTCTTGCCAATCTCTTGCCCATCTTCTTGATCGTGCGCCGCATGACAAGACCGATTCGGACGTTGAGCCGAGCAACGCATGGTGTATTACGCGGCACGCTGCCGAACCCAGAGTTTCCGCTGCCCGTCACGGTACGGAATGAAGCGGGCGTGTTGACAGAAAATTTCAACACCATGGTACGCGAGCTGGAAGAGCAGCGCAGCGGCCTGCTCGAAACACTGGCGTTACTCGATTCCATGCTGGGAAACGCACCCATCGGCTTTGCCTTCCTCGATGCGGAGTTTGAGATCGTGCGCCAGAACGATTTCTTCTCCACCATGTTCAGCACGCAAGACGTGCATGGTGGCATTCTGGCCGGTTCTTTAGCGGCAGAGGTGCGGACTCGCGCGGCAGAAGTTTTCAAGACGGGGCAGGGGATCCGCAATTTCGAGTTGAAGGATGGCCGTGAGGACGCGCCGCGCGCGTGGTTGATGCAGTTTTACCCCGTGCGAACCTCCACGGAGAATGTGCGTTGGGTGGGCGTGGTCTGCAGCGAAATCACGGAGCGCCTAAAGGCAGAAGAGACACTTCGGCGTACAGAAAAGCTGGCAGCTGCAGGGCGTCTGGCAGCCAGTGTGGCGCACGAGATCAATAATCCGCTGGAATCCGTCACCAACCTTCTCTATATCCTCCGCCACCATCAACCTATGGATGTGAGCGCTCTGGGCTTCATCGAGATGGCGCAGGAAGAGCTCGCACGCGTCGCACAGGTCACACAACAAACGTTGCGTTTCTATCGTCAATCGGTATCGCGCGCGCGGGTTGATCTGAATGAGATCATCGATTCCGTGTTTGCGCTCTATCAGCCACGCCTGCTGCGCGCCAACATCAACGTCGTTCGCGAAAGCCGTGGAGATACATCACTCGTCTGTTTTGCCGGCGAGATGCGACAGCTCCTGGCAAATCTCATTGCGAATGCATTGGACGCCATGCCGGGCGGCGGAGCGCTTTCCATTCGAATACGCCGCACATCAATTCCATCCAGTGGAGTGCTGTTGACCGTGGCAGACACGGGACACGGCATGTCGGAAGAGACAGCACGTAAAGTTTTTGAAGCTTTCTTCACCACGAAGCACGCAACCGGTACGGGACTCGGTCTCTGGGTAAGCGAAGAGATCATTCGCAAACATCGCGGTTCCGTGCGTCTTCGCACCCGTGAAGGCGAGCGTTCCGGCACTTGTTTCTTCATGTTCTTTCCAGACGTTTCCGAAGAAGCATGGAGCAACGGCGAACGGGATAGCTCCACGCCAGACGCTGTGCCGGTCAGCTAAACCCACTTCCAAATAAAATAAAGGGCCAGCAATTGCTGGCCCTTTATCACAACACAAAGTTTCGCTTTAAAGATCGAGCGGTGCATTCTCAATTGCGCGACGGACATTTCCATCTGACTTCTGCAGACGGCGAACGGCTTCCATCTTGTCGACATTCGCCTTCAGCATAACCACTGCAATCGGAATGGACTTGCCTGCAGACTTAATCGTACGAATCGCCGTTTCGCGATCGACACCGGTGACGCGCTGCAGCACATTGATGCCGCGTTCCACCAGCTTTTCGTTTTTCATGTGCACGTTCACCATCAGGTTGTCGTACACATAACCCAGGCGCGTCATCGCACCCGTGGTGATCATGTTGGTGATCATCTTCTGCGCAGTCGATGCCTTCAGGCGTGTCGAACCGCTGATCACTTCCGGTCCCACTTCAGCCACCATGCAGATGTCGGCTGCATCAGCCAGTCGCGTGCCCTGATTGCAGACAATCGCGGCAGTCTGGGCGCCACGCAGGCGCGCATATTCCACGGCTCCCACGACGTAAGGAGTACGCCCGGAAGCAGAGATACCGATCACGATGTCTTTGCGGGTAGGGCGGCGCTTGGCAATGTCGCGCTGGCCCATCTCAGGCGAGTCTTCATTCACATCCGCAGCGCTGGCCAGTGCCTTGGGGCCACCGCACATAATGTATTGCACCTGCGCGGGTTGCGTGGAGAAGGTGGCCGGGCATTCCGCCGCATCCAGTGAGGCGATGCGCCCTGACGAGCCCGCGCCCACGTAGATGAGTCGCCCGCCATCGCGAAGACAGCGCGCCACCACGTCGATGACCTGCGCAATCTCGGGAAGCGCCTTCTTCACTGCCGCAGCGACTTTCGCATCTTCCGCATTGATGATGCGTGCAATCTCAAGGGCCGACTTGGTGTCGAACCCCTCGGAAGCCTCGTTTTGCCGCTCGGTGGCCAGAGAGCGGATGCCCTGCTTATCTTGCAGGGCCGTTTTGTTCTGTTCTTCGATCATGAGTGCAGGCATGGATCTTCTGTGTCCTTCGCCATCGTCATTCTAGTCCAAGCTATTTCGATGCCGGGAAAATCCTTTCAGATATCTGATGAATCGCGCCCGAACTGTGACTATTGTGTCACCTTACCCGTCTTATACAGTAGTAACAGGGCAATGAACGACACAGAGCAGCAGAACGTGGAAGAGACAACTCCGGTACACAAAGCCGTCTCCTGGGCGTGGTTGAGAGACGTATTAGCCTCCGTTGCAGTCTCAGTTTTTATCATTCTGTTTCTGTATCAGCCAGTCCGCGTGGAAGGCACCAGCATGGTGCCCATGTTGCAGGATCAGGATCGTCTGTTCATTAATAAGCTCGCCTATCACGTGGGAGAGATCCACCCCAGTGATGTGGTCGTCTTCCACTATCCCCGGGACCTCACCAAGAGCTATATCAAGCGCGTGATTGCGCTTCCGGGTGACCGCCTGCGCATCGAACACGGCCGCGTGTTCGTGAATGACAAGTTACTGAAAGAGCCTTATGTTCCCCTGCGGTTTGCCGATGAGCGTTCGCAGCCAGAAATGACTATCCCCGCGAATGAATACTTCGTCATGGGCGATCATCGTTCCATTTCTTCAGACAGCCGTGACTTCGGCCCGGTGGACCGGACCCTGATCTATGGCAAGGCCAGTTTTGTGTATTGGCCCTTCGATCAGGCTGGCGTTGTTCACTAAGAACCTCGTTAAGGGGGAATCAGCCAGGGAACATTCCCGCAGATAATTCATTTTCATAGACCGCGCTTTAGCGCTGCTCGCGGAGAATGCCATCAATGGCCTTTGCCAATATGGAGCTTCTCCCTTGAAGATGATTCGTCACAGTGCCCTTGTTCTCCTTGCCGTTCTTACAGTCGCCGGAACGGTCGCTTCCGCGCAGCCACGCCACCACCGCCATCACCGTGCTCACCACGCCCATCGTCACGCACGCTAAATCGAGTCTTGGAAAGCAAAAGCCCCGCAAAACTGCGGGGCTTTTGCTATGACTTCAAAATCCAGCTCAATACTTCGTGTGAACAATCTTGGCAAAGCAGGCGGGATCAAGGCTGGCGCCACCCACCAGAAGCCCGTCAATGTCCGGCTGCGTCAGTAACGCGGCACTGTTTTCCGGCTTCACAGAACCGCCGTAAAGAATGCGGGCGTTGTTCGCAATCTCCGCATTGAATACCCACTCCAGTTGTGTACGGATAATGCTGTGAACCTCATTGGCAATCTCCGGCGACGCCGTTGACCCTGTGCCGATGGCCCAGACCGGTTCATACGCAATCACAATCTGCGTAGCGTTCTCCGCAGGGATGTTCGACAGTGCGGCACCCATCTGGGCCATGATGATGTCTCGCGTAAACCCGCCCTGCCGGTCCACAAGCTGCTCACCCAGACAGAGCACTGGAATTAGATCGTGCGCAATAGCCGCCTTGATCTTCAGGTTCACGTGCTCATACGTCTCGTTGGCATACAGGCGGCGCTCCGAGTGGCCCAGCAGCACGTGCGTCGCTCCAATGCTCGTTAGCATATTCGGCGAAGTCTGGCCGGTGTACGGGCCTTCGTTAAGCCAATGCATGGTCTGCGCACCGGCATGCAGATGCGTGCCGCGCAGGCGGTCAATCACGAAGGCAAGCGATGTCGCCGTAGGAAAGATGATGATCTCGTCCCGTTCATGATCGTGGACCTTCGGCAGAAACGCGTTCAGAAACTCCAGCGATTCGCGCGGAGTTTTGTACATCTTCCAGTTGCCGGCAATGATCTTCTTGCGTGTGGACACTCGAGTGTTCTCTCCCGTAAATGCAGCTTGCATAATAGGTGGCGAAAGGTTCCTTCCGCCACCCCATACGGTTACTTCTGCGTAAGTGCTGCGACTCCGGGAAGCGTCTTGCCTTCCAGGAATTCCAACGACGCACCGCCACCAGTAGAGATATGCGTGATCTTGTCGGTCACTCCTGCCATGTGCGCAGCCGAGACGGAATCGCCTCCGCCAATGATGCTGGTGGCGTCAATGTTGTCGGCCACAGCATGCGCAACAGCCATAGTGCCCTTCGCAAACGCGGGCATCTCAAACACACCCATCGGCCCGTTCCACACAATCGTGTGTGCTTCGTTGATCTCATCCGTGAACAGCCTGATCGACTTCGGACCAATATCCAGGGCCATCAGGTCCGCAGGAAAGTCGCCTGTGCCGTCAAAGAGCTCCGTTTTCGCATCGGGCGCAAACTTGTCTGCCAGCAGATGGTCCACGGGAAGAAGGAACTTCACGCCCTTCTCCTCGGCCTTCTTCAGCGCGGCTGCAGCCACATCAATCTTGTCGGCTTCCAGCAGGCTCTTGCCCGTTTTCTGTCCCTGGGCATTCAGGAATGTGTAAGCCATACCGCCGCCCACAATAATGGCGTCCACCTTGTTCAGAAGGTTGTCGATAACCTCAATCTTGTCGCTGACCTTTGCTCCGCCAATGATGGCCACAAAAGGCTTGTCCGGCGATTCCAGGGCCTTGCCAAGGTAGTTAAGTTCCTTATCCATCAATAATCCGCTGGCTGACTGCTTCACATAATGCGTAATGCCTTCCGTGGACGCATGCGCGCGATGCGCCGCACCAAACGCGTCGTTTACGTAGATATCCGCCAGCGACGCCAGCTTCTTCGCAAATGCCGGATCGTTCTTTTCCTCTTCCTTGTGAAAACGAAGATTCTCCAGCAGCAGCGCCTGGCCATATTCCAGCTTGTCTACGAGTTCTTCAGCAATCTCACCCACGCAGTCCGGCGAGAAAGCGACGTTGCGCGAAGCGCCCAGGTCCGCATCCAGCAGCATGCGCAGACGATCCACCACCGGTCGCAAGCTCATCGACTCCACGCGCTCACCCTTAGGACGACCCAGATGCGCCGCAAGAATCAGCCGAGCCTTGTGCCGCAGGGCATACTCAATCGTAGGAAGCGTCTCGCGAATGCGTGTGTCATCCAGGATTTCGCCACCATCCTTGGAAAGCGGAACGTTAAAGTCGACGCGCAGAAAGACGCGCTTGCCGTGGAGATCGAGATCGCGGATCGAAAGCGTTGCCATCTCGCTAGTGTAGCGTTCGTCTCCTATATCGTTGCAATCTCCATCGCTCAATCGTCATCCTGAGCAAAGTCGAAGGATCTGCATTCCTCCCGCACGCCTTTCATGCCCGGGGAAAAGAAAGGGCCAGCCGAAGCCAGCCCTTTTCACTGTTTTTACTCGATGATTAGCCAGCGTTCGGCGTCACCACGCGATAGCTAGCACCACCATTGGACCAGACCAGCAACAGCAGATTCTTGCCATTGGGAGAGGCCTTGATGTTGCTCGCCACCTGATCCGCGGAAGCAGTCGGCTTGCGATTTACTTCCATGATCACGTCGCCCGGCTGCAGCCCCGCATCTTCTGCGGGCGACCCCGGACGAACCTGCGCCACAGCTGCACCATTCACGTTCGCAGGAATGTTCATCTGCTGCCGAACATCCGGCGTCAGATCGCTCATCGCCAGCCCCAGCTTGCCGCTGTTGCCCTGCTTACCACCGCCGTCGCCGTCATTGCTGGCAACTTCCTTGTCCTTGTTGTACTCGCCAAGAGTTACATTCAGGCTCTGGTGCTGACCGCTGCGGCTAATGCCCAGGTTGATCTTCGTTCCCGGAGTCATCTGTGCCACATCCACCTGCAGAGCGCTGCCGTTTTCCACGGGCTTGCCGTTCACGCTGGTGATCACATCGCCGTTCTTCATGCCTGCATTCGCAGCGGGCGACCCCGGTGTCACCTGCGACACGATGGCTCCAAGTGCATCCGTCAGGTTAAAGAACTGTGCATTCTCAGGCGTCACGTCGTTCATCGCAATGCCCAGGTAGCCGTGATGAACCGCACCCGTCTTGATGATCTGATCCGCAATCGCCTTGGCCGTCGAAGACGGAATCGCGAAACTCGCACCGGCAAAGCTGCCGCTGTTCGTCGCAATCATCTGGTTAATGCCCACAAGCTCACCATGCGCATTCACCAGCGGACCGCCGCTATTGCCGGGATTCACCGCAGCATCCGTCTGAATCAAACCACCCGGCGTACGCGAATCCGACGAGAACGGAGCAGGCCGGTTCACCGCCGACACAATACCGCGTGTCACGCTGAACTGCAACACGCCAAACGGGCTGCCAAACGCCAGCACCGTCTGCCCTGGCTGCAGCTTCCCGCTGTCGCCCCAAGAAATCGCAGGCAGATCATGCGCATCCACCTTGATCACTGCAATGTCCGTCAGCTTATCCGTACCCAGCACCTTGCCATTCAGCACGCGGCGATCATGTAGTGTCACCTTGATCTGCGTTGCGCCTTCCACCACATGGTTGTTCGTGATGATGTAGCCGTCTGACGAGATGATGACACCTGACCCAACACCATGACGCAGCGGCTGTTGCTGCGGCATCATGCGGCCCTGTCCGCGACCACCGCCACCGCCAAGGCCGAAGAACTGGCGTAGCTGCGGAGGAATCTGCGACGGATCAATCTGCTGCTGTGCCTCACCATCGTTGTCGTCATCGTCGTCAGTGCCACCACGACTGGTCACAGCCACGTTCACCACGGCAGGCGTCACCCGCGCAGCTAGGCGTTCCATATCCTGATCCAGCGCGGAAAGGGAAGACACGCTCTGGTCATCCAGCGCCGAAGCGGTCACTGCGCCGGCATGCACACCACTCATGCCATGAAAAGCCATTGCAGAACCCAGCACCGCGACTGCGGCAAGCGATCCAGGCAGAGCAAAACGGCGGACATTCTTCTTCTCTACTAAGGAATTAGTTGTTGCGGACATGGTGCTTCTTCTCCCGGTAACGTTGGTTGGAACTACAACTCGATGAGCAGCCACCCACCGCGAACGGGGACGGCCACGTAGGGCTGAATAAACTCGGTGGTAACAAAGCGTGTCTGCTGCATGTCATCCTGCTCCGCCGCGTTCATCACGCGCGGCTTGCGTGGAGCAGTCGTTGCGGTGCGAATAAAACGCGGCGCAATCGTCTTCGGAGCAACAGTCCCCGTGGTCTCCACGGCACGCTTCACCTTCGTCTTTGCTGAAGGACGAGCAGACTTTTGTACAGGTGGCACTTCATACTCTGCAGGCACCATACGCGCTTCCGGCGCGGGGGCCGCATTCTTCTGGTGATACAAGGCAATCGCATGTGCAGGTGTCGTCACCGCAACATCCTGCTGAGCTATCTCTGTGGGAGCAACTCGAATCAATCGCGGTACACGGCTCAATCCTGCAGAAGCCATCAGCAGCGCAAACGCAGCCACACTGCATGCCGCCGCCGACTGCCTGCGAGACCACCCGGCTACCGGTTCGCGCAGGAGGGCGTGTACCCGCTGGGCCAGCTCCGACTTGCGGCCAAGGGCGGCGAGGGCCAGGCGTAATCCGTTCTGCTGCATCCGTTGCTCGGCGATGCGTGTCAGCGATGCTGCGTAGGCCAGCGGTTGCGCTGTGGATGCGACTACTGCTGCGTCACAGGCCAGTTCACGCTGCTCGGCGATGCGGCGGTTGAGCCAGAGCAATGCTGGGTTCAGTGGCATCAGCACCAACCCGATCTGTAGCCCCAGGTTGATCCAGTCATCGCGACGGCGGAGATGTTCGCACTCATGCGCGGCGATCTGGCGTAGTTCCTCAGCGGATAGCGTTGGTACAAGCCACTCCGGCAGTAGCAGCACTGGGCGAAAGAAGCCGAGGATGGCAGGTGAACTCACATGCGAAGAGGAGCACAGTGTCGCGCGACGATTCCCTGCGGTGAACGTGTCCATGGTGTCTAACGCAATCGGTATGGCGTTGCGGCGAACCTGTTGTAGATGCAGCCAAGCCATGCCAAGGCTGATCGCACGGAAGAGGGAAGCAGCAAGCCACACCGCTGCAATGGCCGCTGCAAACCAGGGAGCTATCCGAATGGCTACGGAGGACGCTTGTGGCGTCATCGCGGTTACGTGCGTTGGTACACGCAGCAAGGGAAGCACGGTTGCTGCCGCGAACACCGCGAGCAGAATGCTGTGGCGCAATGCAGGCGATGCTTTGGGCATCAATCGCAGTAGAGCCACTGTCAGCAACGACAGGGCAAGGCCTTGCCACAGGCTTGTGGCCCATGTTGTTGCAAGGAGGGAAGAGGCTTGTGCCAGCACAGGAGTCATTCCGTCTCCTCCTGGTCCGCACCGCGCTTTGCAGCAGCGGCTTCCGCTTCAGCAATTGCCTGTTTCAGCTTGTCCAACTCGTCGGGGCTCACATCGCCATCGCCCAGCAGCGCCAACATCAGCCGTTCGCGGCTGTTGCCAAAGAAGCGATGCATCACATGGCGCACTTCGCTTTGCTGTGCATCCTGTTCGGCGACGGTGGCGGTATACACGAACGCGCGGCCTTCCTGGCGGTGCTCCACGTAGCCCTTGGTTTCCAGGATGCGGATGGTGGTGAGAACAGATGTATACGCCAGTCGTTGTGCTTCCGGCATGGCGGAAACCAGATCCTGTACCGAGCATTCGCCCATCTGCCAAAGCAGGCGCATCAGCCTCAGCTCGGCTTCGGTCAGCGTATTGGAGCGGTTCCTCGGCATTCGTCCTGTTGTGATAGACGAGGTATTAAGGAATTAGTTAGCGAGGGTTGCGGTGCATTGGTCGGGAGGTACCCCCCCTCCCCCCTGTTTTTGTAAAATCGTCTTTCTATTGGGGTTACATGGATGGTGTCGCCAAAATCGTCATTTGATTGAGGTTACAGGCAAAATCGTCTTTCTAAGGGGTTTAGAGGCGAGTCAGCGAGTCAGTAAGGCAGCGAGTTGGCAAGGTAGTGAGTCAGCAAGTCAGGTTTGGTGGCTGTCTCTTTTTTTGGTCTCTGTTCCTATTGTAAGGATTGAGCGGAAATTATCTGCCAACTCTATTTCCTTTGAATCGTTGAGGATAAAGGCATGTGGGGCTTGACAGAGTTTGGGAGGCAGAGCGTTCTTCAAAAGTTTTGCGACCATACCGACTAGTCGGTAGTCTATCTCAGTGTGCAAGGTGAAATGGCAGAACGGATTCTCAAGACTGCGGAAGCACTGATGGTAGATCGGGGATATTCGGCGTTCAGCTATGCCGATATCGCGGATGCCGTGAAGATCAGAAAGCCCAGTATTCATCATCATTTTCCGACGAAGGCCGGGCTGGTTGTTGCGGTTCTGAAGTCGTATCGAAAGAGATTGATGGAAGCGACGGAGATGATTGACTCACAGATCAAGAATCCCTGGAAGCGACTGGAGGCCTACGTCCAGTACTGGGAAGGGTGCATACGGGATCGCACGGCTCCGTTCTGCATTGCTGCGCTGCTGGCGGCCGAACTGCCGTCTCTGCCGGAGGAAGTGCAGGCAGAAGTGACTCTTCATTTCCAGACGTTAAGCGGATGGATGGAGCGGGTATTGAACGAAGGCGTTACAGCCGGCGTGATCCGTCTACAGGCTCCCGCGGCGACCGAAGCGCAGACGCTGATGGCGATTGTGCATGGAGCCATGCTGTCCGCACGCGCGACTGGCAACTGCGAGGTCTTTCAGCTTGTAACCAGCGCGGCCCTTCAACGGATCGCTAAACGCTAAATCGTGTGAGGACGAATGACTGTGTCCTTGTGGGAAGTCAAACCTACCAACTAGAAGGTAGAGGTGATTTATGCAGACCAATGTTCTTACGTCCTCGCGCTCTCTGCGCAACCTGTATTTTGTTCGCACCGTGTTTCAGATCCTGTGGGCTGTGGGAGTGCTGGCAACGGCGGGGACGCAGCCAAGTGTGGCAGCCGTTCTTCTGATCGCTTATCCGCTTTGGGATGTGGCCTGCACGCTATGGGATCTAACAACCTCAAACTCTGATGGAAGCGCGCGGACATCGCAGGTGGTGAATGCTGTTCTGGGCACGGCTGTCGCTGCCGGGATTGGGTTCACGATCTTCAGCCAACCGAAGTTCGCCATCGCAACCTTTGGCGCATGGGCGCTTGGAGCAGGCTTGTTGCAGCTTGTTGCCGGGCTGATCCGCCGCAGGCAGCTTGGCGGGCAGTGGGCGATGATTTTGAGTGGCGCGCAATCGAGTGTGGCTGGCATTGCTTTTTTGCTGGGCGGCTTGAGCGGGAAGGTTCACGTGAAAGACCTTGGCGGATACGCAATCTTCGGTGCGATTTACTTCCTGATCGCTGGTGTGCTGCTTACCCGGAAGCTTGCTCATGCCGAAGCGCTGACAACGCAATCGTCCGCCTTGTAAGTGGATTCTGAAGATTGGTATGAAGGGCTTCGGTATAAACGAGGCTTCGGTTTCGCTCAGCGACAGTCTTTGAAGTCAAGGATTCTTCGTTCGTATGAGCTTTGCAGGAGATGAACTTCGTTCGTACGATCACGCTGAAGCGCGATGATCCCACGTCTCAGAAGCGAGACGTGGGGCACCCCTTTTGGGTTTGTCGATAGTTTGCTTTACTGATGCGCGGCAGTGGGGGAAGGAAAGCAGGTCCTTCGGCTTCGCTCAGGATGACGACTCTTCGAATCGTATGAGCTTCGCTTGATGACGAACTTTGTTTGGCGAAGCTGGTTTGGGTTTTGTGGCTGAAAGCTTCGGGCTGCCTTTGGCAGGATGAGAGTTCGTTGGGATTCTTCGCTGCGCTCAGAATGACGGTCTTTGACCGTTTCATCGCGCCTTGCGCGATACCCAGGTTAGCTTCGCGAATCTGGGGCATCTGATCTCCGCTGCAACGGATCGGCACCGTTTATCTAGTGGTTCGCGAGTTTATCGAGATGGCGGAAGCCGCCGGTGATGACGAACATGATCGCAAAGAGCAGACCGTTGTAAGCCGCGTGAACTACGGAACTGGCGGCGACTGAGTTGTAGCGGATACGGACGTACGTAAGGCCACCGCCAACAATCCACAACACGCCAACCGCGTTCCATGCCCAGCCCAACTGCGCTGCGTGCATGGCTGCGAAGAGACCACTGGTTAGAACGCCGCTCAGAATCATGCTCCGCTGCGACAGGCCGCTGGTCGATTGCCACCACTCGCGTGCCTCGTCCGTCTTCGGCAGCGCAATCCAGTCGAAGAAGATGGCGAATCCGCGCAGCAGAAAACCGCGGAAGAACACCTCTTCGCAAACAGGAGCCACAAACGTCCCGAAGATGGCGATGATCCAAAGGGTTGATGGCTGCTTGAAGAAGGCGTCGACAGGCATCTCCTTCGGCAGTGTCAGCAGACTCTCCAGCGCCTGCGCCACAACGCTCAGGGCGATACCAATGCCAATGAGTTGCGGCACATGTTCCTTTGCCACTGAAGGGTTCCAGTGGATCACCTGGCCAAATGGACGTTGCCAGAAACGCGGGAACGCAACGTAAGCAATGCCGTAAGTGATAAGGAAGGTGACCGCCTCAATCAGGATGCTGGTAAGAGGGATCGATGCAGAGGTTGCCATGAGCTTCGTGTGGGTGATGAAGCCAATGATGCCCATGAAAACGGAGACAGCGAAGAGCGCCAGAACTCCGATGCCGAGCAGGGCAGCGGAGTAACCCAGATTGGGCTGGCGTGGTTGATGCGTCAGCAGATCATGCGGCACATCGTCCGGGGAACGAGTGAAGGTGGGGTTAGGGAATGCGTCAGAGCGCAATACGGAAGCAGAATATGCCTCATCGCTCTGCGAGCGAATGACGAAGTGGTCTTCCGGACGGAAGCCATCGTGAGTAACGCCTGGTTCATTCGGTTGAGGTTCCGTCACTCGGCTTTCTTCCCTTTAGTCTTTATCACTGTTTTTGTAGACGTCTTCTCAGCCGCTTTTGCTGCGGCTTTCTTGGCCTTGCTCTTCTCGGCAGACTTCTTTGCTGCCGCCTTGCGGCGTGCAGCGCGTTCCTCTGCCGAGGGGGCGAACTTGGTCGGGTTCGCTACTTCCGTCTTCACTACCACAGGCTCCACATAAGCCGGTGCAGGCGCACGCTCACTGCTCGGACGTTCCTGATAGAGCTTGGCCAGGAACTGCCCAGTGTGTGACGCAGCCACCTTGCTCACCTGTTCCGGTGTGCCTGATGCCACCACGGTACCACCACCCGAACCACCTTCAGGCCCCATGTCGATGAGGTAATCGGCGTTGCGGATCACGTCGAGGTTGTGCTCGATGACGAGAACAGAATTGCCAAGATCGACAAGCTTTTGCAGCACTTCGAGAAGCTTTCGTACATCGTCAAAATGCAAGCCTGTTGTTGGCTCATCGAGCAGGTAAAGGGTGCGTCCAGTCTGGCGTTTGGAGAGTTCCTTCGCCAGCTTCATGCGTTGCGCTTCGCCGCCACTGAGCGTCGTTGCCGACTGGCCAAGGTGAATGTACCCAAGGCCAACATCGACCAGCGTCTGCAGCTTCTGCTTGATGTTGGGAATGTCGCCAAGAACTTCGAGCGCGTCCGAGATTGCCAGGTCGAGGATGTCTGCGATGGAATAGCCGTTGAGCTTCACCGACAGCGTTTCCTGGTTGTAACGACGGCCGTTGCAGACCTCGCACAACACATATACGTCCGGCAGGAAGTTCATCTCGATACGTCGCTGACCGTCGCCCTGACAGGCTTCGCAACGGCCACCCTGCACGTTGAAGGAGAAGCGTCCGGACTTGTATCCACGCTCACGGCTTTCGGGCAGCATGGCGAAGTAGTCACGGATCTGCGTGAAGACGCCCGTGTAAGTCGCAGGATTGGAGCGCGGTGTGCGTCCAATGGGCGACTGGTCAATCTCAACCGCCTTATCGATTTGTTCAATGCCGGTGATGCGATTGTGCGGCTGCGGCTCTTCCTTGCTGCGGTAGAGATGCTTGGCGAGTGCGCGGTAGAGCGTGTCGTTGACCAGCGTGCTCTTGCCGCTGCCGCTGACGCCGGTGATAACGACGAGCGCGCTGAGAGGGAAGCCAACGGTGACGTTCTTCAGGTTGTGGCCGCGTGCGCCGTGGACAACGATCTCCTTGCCGCTGAGTGCGCGGGGTGCGTCGTTGCTGCGGATATCGATTTCGCCGGAGATGTACTTGCCGGTGACGGATTCGGTGTTTGCCGCGATCTGCTCCGGCGTGCCTGCGCCGATGAGGTAACCGCCGTTCTTGCCTGCACCGGGGCCGAGGTCGAGGACGTAGTCGGCTTTGCGGATTGTGTCTTCGTCGTGTTCGACAACGAGTACGGTGTTGCCGAGGTCGCGCAGATTCTCCATAGCGGAGATGAGCCGCATGTTGTCGCGCTGGTGCAGGCCGATGCTGGGTTCGTCGAGGACGTACAGGACACCGCGCAGGCGTGAACCAATCTGCGTGGCGAGGCGGATACGCTGGCCTTCACCACCGCTGAGCGTTGCGGCGCTGCGGTTGAGCGAGAGGTAGCTGAGGCCGACGGCGTTCAGGAACTCAAGGCGCTCGATGACTTCCTTCTGCAAGCGGTCGGCGATGAGCTTCTCGCGACCGGTGAAGTGGAAGGTTTTTGCCTTGGCCATGGCTTCGTCCAGCGCGAGCGAGGTGAAATCGCTGATGGACTGGCTGTCGACTTTGACGGCGAGTGATTCCGGGCGGAGGCGTTTGCCGTTGCAGGCAGGGCACTCGGTCGCGGACATGTACTGCATGTAGTACTCGCGGAAGGCGTCGGACTTGGACTCTTCGAGGGTGTCGCGCAGGTAGCCAAAGATGCCGTGGAAGCCGGTGCGGCCGGCTTCGGCGCGCGGCGGGCCGTAGAGCAATAGCTTCTGGTGCGCTTCGGAGAGGTCTTCGAAGGGGACTTTGAGGTTGATCTTGTTTTTGTCGGCGAAGAGCTTGATGAGGCGCAGCAGGTAGGCCGAGCCGGAGCCGGGGCCCATCGCGCCGTCGAGGAGCGGCTTTGACCAATCGGTGATGGTCTTGCCGGGGTCGAAGTCGTAAATGCTGCCGAGGCCGTTGCACTCGGTGCAGGCGCCGTAGGTGGAGTTGAAGGAGAAGGAACGCGGCTCCAGCTTGGGCACGTTGATGCCGCAGTCCGGGCAGGCCATGGAGGTGGAGTAGAGCGTCTCGTCCAGGCCGTGGATGGCGATTATGACGAGGCCGTTGGCCATCTGCAGCGCTTTCTGGACGCTGGATTCGAGGCGGCGTGTGTCGGGCTTGTCTTCGGCGTCCAGCTTCAGGATGACGCGGTCGACGATGGCTTCAATGGTGTGGTTTTTGCGCTTCTCCAGGCGCATGCCTTCGGTGACTTCCGTGATTTCGCCGTCGATGCGGACGCGGAAGCCCTGCTGATCGAGGGATTCCAATTCTTCACGGAATTCGCCCTTGCGGCCGCGAACGATGGGCGCGAGCACGGTGATGCGTTCGCCGGGTTTGAGAGCGACGATGCGTTCGACGATCTGGTCGGCGGATTGACGGCTGATCTCGTGTCCGCATTGTGGGCAATGAGGCTTGCCAACGCTGGCCCAGAGGAGTCGCAGGTAATCGTAGATTTCTGTGATGGTGCCGACGGTGGAGCGGGGGGAACGCGAGGTCGTCTTCTGTTCAATGGAGATGGCGGGGGAAAGACCGTCGATGGAATCGACGTCAGGGCGCTCCATCTGATCGAGGAACTGACGTGCGTAAGCGGAGAGAGTTTCTACGTATCTCCGCTGGCCCTCTGCGTAAATTGTATCGAACGCCAGGGAACTTTTTCCCGATCCAGAGAGGCCTGTGACCACCGTCAGCGAGTTCCGCGGGATGGTGACGTCAATGTTTTTCAGGTTGTGGTGCCGCGCGCCGCGTACGGTAATTTGAGAGATGCTCATAGCGTGTGGCGGCGGTGTTAGGCCGCATATTCTAGGGTACTTTATCCGCGCCAGTCGTGCGAATGCGGCATACTGGAAGTGTCCGCGAGAAGATAAAACGCCAAGTGCAGCCGGGTATCCGAATTGATACTCGCATGCATCTCAGTTGTGGATTATGACTAGATTTGCCTGAGACTAAGTTCCCCCGTCGCAGGTTGGCATTTTGATTGCATTACTTTTCAGGACAGGAGTAGACGGCAGTGACGACGTTGATGTTGGTATGTGCGGTTCTGGCAAGTCTTAGCTTTGGTGTTCTGCTGGCATATGGTCTTTGCGTGGGCATGTTCCACATCTTTAAGATCCATTCCATTCAGGTGGCCCAGCAGAGAATTGCACAGCGTGAGGCGGCGCGTATGGCGGCTGCCACTGCGGTGGACCTGGCTTAAACCTAAAAGATTTTCATCCCCCGAAGGGCGGCTTCTCAGCCGCCTTTTACTGCGCCTATTGGGTGTTCTGCTGCTGGCGCTTTCTTAACTCTTCGAAAATCTGTTCCGGGGTTTTCACGCCGTTGGGCGACTGCGGCTGGCTGCTGTCGGTTGTGCCCGCGGATGTGTTGCTGTCGGTGGTCGAGCTGGGCGTGGAATTGCCATTATTGGTGAACGCAGTGTTTTCGGCGGGGGGAGGTGCCAGCGCCGGGAAGGCCGACTGTGACCCACTGGGCGGATTTTGTGGGGATTGGGGCTGTTGTAGCGCGCGGTTTAATAAAGGTGGCGGAGCCGTCGGGGGCGCAGGATTGGGTCGCTGCGGCGGGAAATCGTTAGCCACCTGGCGGGTGGAGGGTGGTGTCGCCGCGCCGCTACGCATGGTCAGCAGCAACTCCTTCGGTTTGGTGGCGGTTTCGTTGACCAGCATCATGTTGATGGAAAGGCCGTCGAAGAGCTGCGCGAGGACCGTTTGCACGGAGGCGGGCCCGTATTTGCCGTAGATGCGTTCGTCGGGGACGCCGCCTGTGATCTTCATGCCGGTTGCTCGAGCGACGCGGCCAAGGAGCTCTGGCATGGCTTCACCGCTTGATTCCACGGTCAATCGCGACCCATCCCAAGTGATTCTGCTTTCTGTGCCGGGAGCCGTTGCTACGGCATTGGGATGTGCGGAGGGAAGATCGGAGACTGACTGTGTCGGTGCGGTTGCCGGGATGGCCACAGGGGCCGCGGTCTGTGCACCAAGGACTGGGGCGCAGAGGAGGAAGAGCGTGATTGCCGTGAATCGCATTGCCATTCCTCCGGTAAGACGTTTCGCCGGGCCGTCTGGCTCACACGGTGGCTTGAAGAACGTCTGTACTAGACTAGCAACCACGGCGTGGGATTGCCGTTGCTGAGGTCCATGAAAGTTACGATGCGATGTGTTCGATGGCTGCCGGTGCTCCTGCTGGGGGCAGCTCCTTTGTTTGCGGAAACCTGTACAACGCAGGCGGCTATGGATCCTGGTGTGCGTGATGGGATGGTACGCGCAGCCGAAAGTCTTGCGACGTTGGCAGCGGCGAACAATGCGGACGGCGTGAAAGCGCAGACGATGCCGCAGTTTGCCAGTGATTTTTCTGGCATTGCGGGAGTGATCCAGCGGTCAGCGTCCCATCTGCAGGGCGCAAAGTTTGCACCGGAGACCGTGTGGCTGCTGGATGCGTCGTCGTTGCGTGGTGATTCGCAGGATGCGCAGTTCTTCTGCAGCCTGAATCGTGGGGCTTCGCAGACAAGTTTTCTGATTCCATCGCTGCCGCCGGGGAAATACGGCCTGGTGGTGCTGAATACGGTGGGTGTTGCAGAACCCTGGCAGGTGTCGCTGCTGATGCGGGAGAGCGCGCCGGGACAGTGGCAGTTGGGTGGCCTGTTTCCGCGTGCCACGACAGTAGCTGGTCACGATGGGCTCTGGTATTGGAAAGCGGCGCGAGACTACGCGGCAAAGAAACAGGCGTGGAATGCGTACGTGTATTACTCGGCTGCTGAGCAGTTGCTGAAGCCGGTTTCGTTTGTTTCAAGTACGCACCTGGACAAGTTGCAGGAGGAGCGGAGCAAGGCTGCGCCGCCGGCGTTGTCTTCCGGGATCAGTGAGCAGCAGCCGTTGGTCATTGGCGATGGAAAAGGTGGAGAGGTCCGAGTGACGTCATTAGGTGCGGAGAATGCTCCGGCGAACGCAGGTTTGGATGTGCTGGCTCACGTGAAGGCAGACACAGCGCTAAACGATCCCGTGGCATCGCGTGCTCGGAATGCTGCTGCGGCAAAGGCTATTGTGGCCGCTTATCCGGAGCTGCGCGGAGCGTTTCGTGGTGTGTGGATTGTCTCGGAGTTGCCGGATGGAACGACATTCGTCAGCGAAGAGCCTATGACTTCGCTTTAAGCCAAGACGCTTCCAGAACAATCCGTAGACGCGCGAGAAGGATGCAGGTCTTTCGACTGCGCTCCGCTTCGCTTCGTTCAGGATGACGAACTTCGTCCCCTGGAGGTTCGCTGAGCGAACCTTGCCGTGCCATCCTCAAAGTTCAATTTCGCTGGTTTTAGGTGTGGGCCTTGCGTGCTTCCTGCAAGGCCTCTCGCTTGCGCTTGGCCCAGTCTGGTTTGGTTACCTGGCGAGCGCGTGCGAGCGCGAGTGCATCTGCCGGGACGTCTTCCGTGATGCTGCTTCCGGCTGCGATATATGCTCCGCTTTCCACGGTAAGGGGCGCGACCAGAGTTGAATCAGAGCCAACAAAGACGCCATTGCCGATGGTGGTGCGGTGCTTGTTTACGCCGTCGTAGTTGCAGGTGATAACACCTGCGCCGATGTTTGTGCCAGTGCCGATGACGGCATCACCAAGGTAGGCAAGATGGTTGGCCTTGGAGCCCTCACCCAGCGTGGTCTTTTTCGTTTCTACAAAGTTTCCGACGTGCGCGTTTGCGCCGATGTGGCTCTCCGGGCGGATGTGGCAGTAGGGGCCAAGCTGAGCGCCATCACCGATGACGGAATCCGCAAGGATGCTGCCGTTGCGGATGAGAACACCTTCACCTACGACACAGTTTTCAATGACCGAGTAGGAGCGGATGCGGCAGTTGGGGCCGATCTTCGTTTTGCCAAGAAGCTGCGTGAATGGCTCCAGAACGGTGTCTGCGGCGACTTCAACACAGGCATCAATGGTGACGGTTTCCGGGCGAAAGATGGTGACTCCCAGCGCCATCAACTTTGCGGTGGTGCGTTCGCGAAGGCTGGCGTCCAGGTGCATCATCTCCGCAATGGTGTTTGCGCCAAGTACTTCGTCGACGGATTCAGCGGGGATGGCGATGACGCGTTCTTCATCGTTCACCAGCATCGCGGCAACGTCCGTGAGATAGAACTCGCCAGAGGAGTTTGTGTTCTGCAAGCGGCCAAGGCGGTCGAAGAGTTTTTGCGTGTCGAATGCGTAGATGCCGCTGTTGATCTCGCGCAGACGTTCCGGTGTTGCGAGCATGTCGTCTGAGAGTGACTTTTGCTCGATAATGCCAGCGACATCATCGGAGCCATCCTGCTTGCGAAGGACGCGGCCATAGCCGGTTGGGTCGTCGGGGATGGCCGTCAGAATCGTCATGGCAGCGCGTTCGCGCAGGTGCATGTCGCGCAGCTCTTCGATGGTTTCCGGACGGATGAGTGGCACGTCGCCGGAGAGCACCAACAGGTTCTCAGGCGGTGCGACCTTGTTGTGATGGAACCACTGCTGTACGCATTGCAACGCGTGGCCGGTGCCAAGCTGTTCCGGCTGCAGGACGAACCGCACGCCCGTATGAGCTGCGGCTGTTTCCACGCGGTCTGCCTGATGTCCCACGACCACGAGAATGTTTTCGGCGGTGACAGCGGTCTTGGCAGCGTCAATGACATGCAGCAAGAGAGGTTTGCCGCCGACGGTGTGGAGGACCTTAGGGAGAGCGCTCTTGAGGCGGGTGCCTTTACCCGCAGCCATAATGACGATGCCGAAGTGGTTCATGTCCTGATGCTACGACGGAGGACGCATTTGTGGGATTACGAATGCTTTGAAAACGATGCGCTTGCCTTGAGGCCGACCGGCAAGGGAAACTAGGTTGTCATCCCTTTATGCCATTGAAGCCATTTGTCCGTCGTGTTATGTCTGCCGATTTTCATGTGCTGCTTCGAGTGGCGTTGCTGGCGATGCTTCCATGCGCTGCCGTTGCCCAGGATGGGCGGACCGCTTTGCCGCAGGTGCGGAGTGCTGCAGTGCGGGGCTCAGATGCAGGTGAGGTAGCAGCTTCTCAGAAGGTGCCGTCGATTGCGATCACGCTGAAGCGCACAGTGGCTCAGCAGGCAGATCTGGACGCGTTCCTGACAGACGTACGGACGAAGGGAAGTAGTCAGTATCATCAGTGGCTGACTCCGGATGCGTTCGCAAAGAGGTTCGCACCCTCTTCGGATGCTGTTGCGCAGGTAACGACCTGGCTGCAATCGCAGGGGCTGCAAGTGAACTCGGTTGCCGCTGGCGGAATGCGGTTGAACGTGAGCGGAACGGCGCAGCAGACGGAGACGGCTTTTGCTGTGTCGCTGCATCGGATGGCTCTGACGTCAGGCGATGCGGTTTCAGTGACGGGAACGCCGAGTGTGCCGAATGCGCTGGCCGGTGTTGTCGAGTCGGTTTCTGGTCTGGATGTAACTGCGACTTCAACAGATACGGTAGCTGCGCTTGCGGACTCGGTGGATGCGAATACGTCTGCAGTACTGACTGCGGATCTGACGAAGACGTCGGTTTCTGCTGAGGAATTGACCGCTGTGCTGGAGCAGGCTGCGGCGCAGGGGCAGACGATTGTTCTGTCCGGTGCTTCGTCTTCACTGGTGCCGGAACGAGCGTTGTTGGTTGTGAAACCGGCGGCGGTTGCTGCCGATGACTCTGAAGACGTAACGCCGAGACCGGATTGGCAGGCAGCGCAGGGATTGCCTACGGATGGATTGCGAGCGACGCCCGATGCGGCGGTGACAGATGTCGCAGCGCTTGCCTCTGGTTTGACCTCTGTCACTACTACTTCGGGCAGACAGGGTGAGATTGCAGCGCGCTTCTACCAGGTGGCGCCCGAACCGGGGGTGTTCACCCATGCTGATTCTTCGGTGGCCGATGGCACATGGAATACGGCGGATGGCCTTGGCACGGTGGATGTAGCGAAGCTGGTGAAGGCGTTGGCGGTTGGTTCGACGAATCCTCTGAGTTCGGTCCTTTCGCCATCCTCGCGGGATGTAACGCATGGTCAGAACCTCACCCTTACCGTGACCATCACTGGTGGTTCGGGAACACCGACGGGCACGATCACGTTTGCCAGTGCGCAGGGTGGCACGCTGGGTTCTGCGGCGATGACAAACGGCGTTGCGACGTATTCCACCAGCAATCTTGCAGGTGGCCAGTACGGTTTCTATGGCACGTACAGCGGCGATAGCACGTACGCAGGCAGCACCACAAATGTCGATACCGTGACGATTGGGCTCGAGGCAGCAAAAGTGGTAGCGGGTGTGAATGGTACGCCGCTGGTAGGGACCACTATGGCGGTATCGGTGGGTGTCTCTTCGCCGAGTGGTGTCGGTACGCCTTCCGGTACGGTGACGGTTTGGCCCTATGGGACGGCGATTGCGTCCAGTTCATTCACCGGCACACTGGGAGCTTCGACAAGCGCACAGGCAACGGCGAGCGTAAGTGTACCGGCGACGAACGCCGGCACATTCAATTTCCAGGCAAACTGCACGACGGATGCCAGCTTCTCTTGCTATTCGCCCACCAGTTTTTCCGTAACCGTTGGCAAGGGCGCTCCGGCGATGAAGTTGACGCAGACCGGGACTTCAACGGCTGCGACGTTGACTGCTACGGTGACAGCGCCATCGACTGCTGGGACAGGGACGGTTGCTCCTACAGGCTCGGTGCAGTTTCTGGATAATGGAACGGCTATTGGCAACGGCACACTGAACAGCTCTGGTGTTGCGACTTATTCCGGTGCGTTGGGCAGCGGAACGACGCATGCAGTGACGGCGACGTACGGCGGAGACGGGAATTACAACACAGCGACTGCTACGGCAAACGCCACGACGAAGGTGACGCCGAGTGTAGTGCTTGCCGTCGTAACCGCGGGCACGAGTCTGTCGGCGACGGTGACGCCTCCTTTGGGAACATCCACCATCCCTACGGGCACTGTGCAGTTTCTGAACGGCAGCACGACCCTGGGAACTGCAACACTGAATAGCTCCGGTGTTGCAACGTATACCGGCAGTTACACCTCCGGTGTTGGATACATTCTGACGGCTGTTTATGCGGGTGATACGAACTTCAACACTGCGACCTCGAATGCGATTGATACGAGCAAGATAACGCCGACGGTGACATTGACGAAGACAGCGTCGTCAGCGACGGACGCAACTGTCGGACTGAGCGCGGCGGTGACGAGTACGTCTTCCACGGTTGCAACGGGGACCGTCGCATTTATGGACGGAAGCACGAAGATCGGTAGTGGAGCGCTGAGTGCAAGTGGTGTTGCTACGTTTGCTGGCTCGCTGGCGACGAGTGTCTCCGCTTCTTCTTCTGCCAGGGTGCGTCCGTTTGTTACTTCCACCGTGACGCATACATTGACTGCGGTCTACGGCGGCGATACGAATTTCAATTCGGCAACTTCGAATGCAGTGACGGCGGATGCCACGACGACTCTTATTACTACGTCGACTGCCCTGACTTCTTCGTCGGGATACACCGGGGCTTATGGCACCAGCTTCACGTTGAATGTGGTGGTGACTCCATCGAGTTATGTGGCAGCAGGCACTGCTCCAAGTGGCACTGTGACCATCAGCGATGCCAGCGGAGTTGTGGGCACGGGAACCTTGAGCAGTGGCTCGGCGAGCATCGTGATCAGCACATTGTCGGTGGGGAGTCACGCATTGACCGCCACGTATAGCGGCGATACGAACTACGCGGCATCGACAAGTTCGCCCGCGGTGACGATCACGATCACGTCAGTGACGGCGACGATTACAGCGACGATCTCGCCTACGGGGTCGGTGCCTTACGGGTACAACGCGACGATTACTGTTAACGCGTCGGCATCCAGCGGCAGCGTTGCGCCGGCTGGCACTGTGACCGCGACGGTTAGCGGCAACAACGGCACTTATACCGGAACGTTGGCGGCAACAGGCACTGGCGCAACGACGTCTACAGCGAGCATTTCTTTCCCCGTGCCGCCGCCGGGCAAATACACCATCACGATAACGTGCAATACCAACATCACCTGCAATACAGCATCAGTAAGTCTCACCACAACGCAGGGGTACACGAAGACGACGATTACGGGCGCGCCTTCTTCGCCGCAGGCTGGTGTGCCGGTGAGCATCTCTGCGACCGTGGCCAACTCCGGTACTGGAACGGGTACGTATACCTATAGCGGAACCGTGAGCTTTTATGCGGGGAACAAGTATCTGGGCAAAGGTGCTGTCGCGAATGGAGTGGCTACGGCATCGGTCACCTTTACTTCGGCTACAACGACGAGTGTGACGGCCGTGTACAGCGGCGATACGAACTGGAGTGGAAGCACGTCAGACGCGATCACCGTGGTGCCGCTGCCGCTTGATGCGGTGGTGTCCGTAACGTCAAGCACGACGAACGGCATCGTAGGGCAGAACATTACGTTGACTGCCACAGCTACTTCCAGCGTCTCAACCGCGACTCTGGTGCCTTCCGGCACAGTGACCTTCTACGACACGTACAACGGTGTTGTGGTGAATCTTGGAAGCGCCTCGTTGCTTTCCAACGGCTTGAATACGTCTTATGCCGCGCTTTCCACTACGGGACTGCGTGCAGGTTCTCATAGCATCGTCGCGATGTATTCCGGCGATACGGCATTCAACAAGGAGACGGCTGCGGCCATCGTCGTGAACATGGGCGACTTCGCGTTGTCTTTCCTGCCTGCATCGACGACTGTTTCACAGGGCGGCTCCGCACAGATCAACGTTGTTGTTTCAGGAGTGAATAGCTTCAGCGGGATGATTGCGCTGGGATGCACGCCCCCGGCTGGCACAGAGACGACGTGCTCCATTACACCTGCGAGCGTCACCACGGGATCGTCTGCTGTGATGACGATCAACACGACCAAGGCGACGACATCTTCAAAGAGTGCCAGTCGCATTGCGTTTGGCTCTTCCGCTGTTGGCGTGTTCGCGCTGTTGCTGATGGGAGGACGCCGTCGCCGTGTAGCCGCGCTGTTCGTGCTTCTGTTGGCGGTTGGGTTGATGAGCGGCGGATGCGGAGAGGACTCAACCTCTAGCAATGGTGGTGGAACGACAGACTCGGGCACACCGCTCGGAACGCTGACTTTCCAGGTTGTCGGAGCCGCAGTGGATGCGCCTGTGGCGGCACGTCACACGGCATCCGTGTCTGTCACGGTGCAGTAGAAGCGGTGGAGGCTCCCATCGGTTCGTGCTTCATGATGGCATTTGTGGAATCCCACATCTCAGAATTGAGATGTGGGGCACCCGGTTCGCGGCTCGTTTCTAGCGGGTGAGTAGTGCTACGCCAGCGGCTACGAAGATGGCTGCAAGCCAGCGGCGGCGGTCGACGTTTTCCTTCAGGAAGAACTTTGCAGCAATCGCTGTTGCAATGAAGGTGAGGGAATTGGTCGCTGGGGCAACCAGGCTCAGGTCCGCTCCTGAGAGTGCAAACAATAGCGAGAAAAAGCTGATTGCCATGCAGGCGATGCCGCCGATGAGATAAGGCGAGGAGACGACCGCTTTGATTGCTCCGGGCAGACCGGATTTTGCACGAATCTCATCCAGGTCGCCAACGCGTGTCATGGCGGCAGAGATCAGTGTTTCGCCTACGGTGGCGCCTGCAACCATCAGGACGATGGTGATTACGGTGTCGGCAGAGAGATGCGTCATGCGCCTTCGCCTCCCGTTAAGGCGATCGTATGTTTATGCTCTGTCTTGGATGGGCCGTTGGCCACGAAACCTACGCCGATAACGATGCAGGCGATACCAGCCCAGCGCGTCGGCGTGATGGCCTCGTGCAACCAGATGCGTCCGATGAGTGCGGTGACGACGTTACCGAACGCAGTGGCGGGCTGAATAAAGGTGAGGTCGGCCCACGACAGCGCTGTCATGTAACTGCCCATGAAACTAATCAGTACTGCAATACCTGCGATCACCCAGGGGTTCAGCAAGGCATGAAGAAGCAGGCCGAGATGACTGAAGCTAACCGGGCCAACTTCACGCATGCCACGGCTGAGCAGAGCATCCCCCACGGATGCGCCGAGCATGATGAAGACGAGCATAAGGTACTGCGAGAATTTGAGGCGGTGCGAAGACATCCAGCTTCTATTTTAAGGCGTGTACGGTACCGCAACCTTAATTGTTTGAGTTTGGGTTCGCTGCCCGAAACCAGGCTTGAGCTGAAATGAACGCTGCATTGTCGCGGGCATACGCACGGCTAGATGTGAAGGACGTCGGGCATTACATGGTGTTCCATCTCGCTGAGGAATCCAGGCGTATCGCGCACCATCACGTAGCGCTTTTTCATTCTGCGGAAGATGGACGGTTCATCAAGCGTCAGAGAGATGTAGCTTTTATTCGTTGTCCAGTCGATGGACGTGATGTTTGTGTAGGAAATTGTTATGGCTGGAAGAAGGACGCGGTTCATAACTAACCGGTCGCTTTTGAACTGCCAGGACTCGGCTAGCTTCATGCCCCAGATGATGAAGACGACGGACCAGCAGACAACTTGAAACCACGCATAGCTGCTGTGCCAGCCAACTTTGTGAAACCTGTGAACGCCTTGCATAACGTTGAAGGGGGCGAGTGCCATCCAAAGGGCTGCTGGCCGCCAATCGTTGCGAAATCTCATGGCCGTACGCTAGCACTGGCGGATTGGCAGGACAACAGAAAAAGCCTCCCGAAGGAGGCTTTCTGTCTAGTCTTAGCGCTATGCTTACGCGTTCATGCTGACGGATTCCTGCTGCTTCAGCGCGTTTTCTTCCTTCTTGGCACGAGCAGCCTTGTTGCGCTGGCTGCGCAGCTTCATGAAACTCTTTGCCTCAACGTACAAGCGGGGAACGTCGCGGTTCACGATTGCCTTCCACACCACGCGGAACGCGGCCTTCGGGCGGAAGTAATATTCGTCGTAGAACTTGTGCACCATCTCCATGACGTACTCCGTGGGCAGACCGGGGTACTCGATGTGCGCCATCTGGTGCCCGCCACCGTCGTTCATGGTCTCGTTGGTGATGTAACCATGCTTTTCGGCGAACTCATAGAATTCTGTGCCGGGGTACGCGTGGGCCACGGAAACCTGAATGGTCTCGCAGTCGAGTGACTTGGCGAAGTTGATGGTGTTGCGGATGGATTCCTTCGTCTCGCCTGGCAGGCCGAGGATGAAGTCGGCGTGGATGATCAGACCGAGATCGTGGCAGTCCTTTACGAACTCACGTGCGCGCTCTACGGTGGAACCCTTCTTGATGTTCTTCAGGATCTGCGGATCGCCAGACTCAAAACCCACGATGAGCAGACGGCAGCCAGCTTCCTTCATGGCCTTCAGCGTGTCGCGGTGCGTGGTGGTACGGCTGGTGCAGGACCACGTGATGCCGAGCGGCTTCAGCTTTGCGCAGAGCTCGATGGTGCGTTCCTTCTGAATGTTGAAGGTGTCGTCATCGAAGAAGAACTCCTTCACATGAGGGAAGTTCTCCTTGGCCCACTTCAATTCAGCAGCAACGTCATCTGTCGAGCGCTTGCGCCATGCGTGGCCGGAAAGCGTCTGCGGCCACAGGCAGAAGGTGCACTGCGCCGGGCAGCCACGTGTGCTGTACAGCGAGATGTAGGGGTGCAGCAGGAACGGCACGTTGTAACGCGTGACGTCCATATCGCGCTTGTAGATCTTGGTAGCCCAGGGCATCGCGTCCAGGTCTTCCACCTGCGGACGGTCCGCATTGTGCTGGATCGTGCCGTCTGCGTTGCGATAGGAGATGCCGAGAATCTCGCTCAACGGCTTGTGCTGCGCGAACTCCACGACGGAGTAATCGAACTCGCGGCGGCAGATGAAGTCGATGGCGCTGCACTCGTTCAGAGCGCGCTCAGGGTCAGTGGTGACCGGCGGTCCAACGAAGCAAATCTTGATGGTGGGGTTGGCCTTCTTGATGGCCTGTGCCAGAGCGTGATCGCCCGCCCAGCCCACAGTGGAGGTAAAGAGAACCAGGAACTCATAGCCCTTAGCAATCTCAATGGTCTCGTCCGCGGAGATGTGGTGCGGTGGAGCATCGAGCAGGCGCGAGCCTTCGAGCATGCCGGCGGGATAGGCGAGCCAAACGGGATACCAGTAGGACTCAATCTCGCGGGTCGCGGGCCAGCGTGAGCTGGCGCCGCCGTCGAAGTTTTCGAAGGAGGGCGGGTTCAGAAGCAGTGTCTTCAATACCATGGCAATAGCTCCGATTTTACCATTTCTTCACCCCCAGTGATCTTTTCCGGGCAAGGGAACCCGAAGGTGTTCCTGGCAGTGAGAGTTTCGAGGGGTTTAGCGACCAGGGGCTTGTGGAAGCGGACTGGTGGAAGCGCCAGAAGGCGCTTTTCCGGGAACGCCGGGAGTGTTGTTTCCCGCGGCCGGAGGAATTGACGGTGTGAGTGTGCTGCTGTTTCCGCCTACGGCGCTCAAAATCCAGTCGCCGAGGGTGTTCGTCTGGCGCATTACGTTTACTTGTGTCTGACGTAGTTGCAGGTCGGCAGCGAGGACGTCGAGGTATTTCTGGCGCTCCTGAAGCTGCGCGTTGAGCTGGTCCTTCGGAGTGATCTGTGGCCCTTGGTTGTTTCCATCCTGCTGATTCAACTGGAGTTGTAGCGTTTCCAGCTGGTCCTGGGCAATTTCGCGATCATCGCGGGCAAGCTGGAAGCGCAGGTCGAGTTCGCGGGCGGCATTCTGCAGCTTTGCGCGGCCTTCGCGGTACAGGGCGCGTTGCAAGTCGGCATCCGCGTAGGCGCGGGCTGCATCGGCGGCGGAGCCGCGGGCCTTGGCACGGTGTGCCATATCCAGCAGGGGGATATTGAATTGCAGGCCGTAGCTCATGGAGTTTTCGCTGTTTCCCGGAGCTCCAAACTTTGGATAATAGGCTGCGTAATCGGCCAGGCCGATGGCGACACGGCTGTAATTGGCGGCGAGGCTGATCTGCGGACGAAACAGATAACGGCTGTCGCCGAAAGCGGTGTACTGACGGGCATGTGCGCTGGCATAGGCAGCGCGGACTCCGTCACTGTCCTGAATACTGGTGGTGTCTGAGGTAGAACCCCCTGCGGGCCGACGGTATTCCGGTACGGAGTTGATATCCGTAATAAGAGACGCCTCGGGTAGACCCGTTAGTTGTGCGAGGTGGGTCCGATTCGCGGCGATATCATCGTCTACTTGAAGCGCCTGCAAACGAATTTGTGTGGCGGTTCGGCGGCTCTTGGGTGCTTCTACCTTCGGATCTACGCCAAGCGTAATGCGATCGCTGGTGACAGTGACCAGACGGTCCGCTACGTTCAGCGACTGAAGCAGCACGGCGCGGCGTTGCGCGGCGAAATCGAGCGCGAGATAGGTGTTTGTCGTATCTTCTGCGACTTCGATCTCAGCGTTGTGCAGGACTAACTCTGCAGCCCTGATCCCTTCACTCGCAGAACGGATGTAGTCCTTCTGTGAGAAAGAGAAGAGCAGGCTCTGCGCGTTGATGGAGAAAATTGTCGGCACGCCAAGAGGGGCGCCGGTGGACTGGCCATATCCTGCTGTGGTGGTCACGGCGGGGATATAGGCATCCCGCAGTTCGCTTTTGGTTGCCTTTGCCTTGTCCAGGTCTGCCTTTGCGCCGCGGACTTTGGGGCTGTTTTTCAGAGCGAGGTTGACTGCTGTCGACAACGAGACCTGACCATGCGCCGCAGTGGCGGAGCAGAGCAATGCAGACGAGAGTAGGAGACAAGAAATCTTCATTTGCCGGCGGCCTTCCGTGCCGGTTCGTAGTTGTGTGCCAGCGCCAGAGCTGCGGCATATTCCTTCTGTGCGCCGTCTGTATCGCCGGATTCTTTCAGGCTGTCCCCAAGAATTACGTGAGCCTGCGCATACGCCGCAACGTGCTGTTGCGGTGTCGTCAGATAGCTGCGTAGACCGGCTTGCGCGGCGGGAATGCTGCGATGCATCTGCAGAAGCAGCTTTGCTGCATCTAGTGTGTCCGGGCCGTGTTCCTTGTCAATCTGAATTGCGGACCGTGCTGCACTTTCTGCGGGATCGTATTGCTTTCGGTCGCGGTAATAGCGCGAGAGGTCGACCCACGCCTCCGGTGTACGACCTGCAGCGAGTGCGGCTTTGTATTCTGCTTCAGCTTTTGCGTCGTCGTGGCTCTTGGAGGCGATCATGGCGCTCAGACGGTGGGCGCGTGCGGGAGAGAGCGGCTGCAGCTTTGCGACGAGTTCTTTTGCCTTGTCCGTACCGCCTCCCACAATGCCCGGAGCTTCTACGTAAAACTGGCCGAGGTCACTCAGCGCCTCTACGTTAGAAGCGTCAAGCTGTACGGCCTTCTCGAAGGCACCGCGAATCTTGCCCACCATGCGCATTCCTGTGAAGGCTCCGCTGTGATCGGCTTTATCTCCGTATACGCGAGCGAGAGTCAATTCATACATGCTGTTGTTTGGTGCGGCGGCGGTTGCCGCTTCGCAGGCCTGGATGGCGTGGTCACGGTCTTCAATGGAGCTATACAGTTCGCAGCGCATGAACTCGGCTTCAGCACTCTTCGCATTACCCAGCGCGGCAAACGCACTGTCCACACGGCCATTGTGCGCGTCAGCTTTCGCAGACGCGGAAACCTGTGCCGTGGCATAGATGGAGGCCAGCAGAATGGGGGCTGCGAATTGGAGCGAACGCATCATTATTGGACAACCTTGACCAGAAGTCCCTCTTTCAAGTCTTCGGAGCTGCTGGTCGGGTTGAGTGCGACCGTGTCGCCATCGTTCAAGCCGGAGAGGATCTGGACGTTCAGCAGATTGAAGTTTCCAATCTCCACGTTCCGCTTCACCAGAAGCCCCTTTTGGATCAGGTACACAAAGTTCGTCGCGCTGCCCTGAGTGTGTAGCGCCTCGCGTGGAACGCTGAGGACATGCTTGACTTCCTGGGTTGTAACACTGACGTTCACGTTCGTGTTCGGAAGCAGATCACCCGTGGCATCATCGACCGAAATGAGGCATTCGCCGACATTACGCGTGCCGTATGTGATGACGGTTGTTGGCGTGCGGACGATGTGACCGTGCCAAACCTGAGACGGTCGTGCATCCCACTTGATGGTCACCTGTTGATCCACCTTCAGTTTGCCGATCTCCGGCTCATCGAAGTAGGCGCGCACCTGCATGTGGTTCAGGTCGGCGAGTTGGATGAGTTCTTCGCCAGCACCCACAAAGTCATAAGCCTTCACGGGCAGGGAATAAACCGTACCGGCAAACGGAGCGCGAACAATCGCCTCTGCCAGTTGTTGTTCGGCAGCTCCCAGGGCGGCGTGGCTGTCATTCAACTGTGCCTGTACGCGCTGCAGGTCGGTAGATGAGTAGCGTGCCGTCGAACGCTGCTGGAGCGAGGCAAGTGAGCTTTGAGCAGACGATAAACGGGACTGTGCGGCAGCTACTTCGGACGGAGAAGCCGCACCGCGTGCCTGAAGTGCCTGTAAGGCGGCGAGATCCTTTTGCGACTGCTGCACCTGCAGCTTTGCGCGGTCCAGATCGCCCATGATGCCGATGCGTTCGTCCTTCGATCCGCCGTTGCGCATATCGGACTGTGCAGCCTGTGCCTGTGCAATGGCAGAGCGTGCCGTTTCGACACGCGATTCCGCATTGGCAGAGTTCATCTTGAGAAGGAGAGTGCCTGCGGCAACCTGCTGTCCGTTGCGCACGTAGACGGCTTGGACACTGCCGGGTTCCTGCGCATGCGCCTGGAAATTCTGCGTGGGTTCAACTTTGCCCGTAGTGGAGGTGTTGCTCACCAGGTCGGCATACCTGACCTTTGCGACACGAATCTCCACTTCGCTACGAGTGAAGTAGCGAATGCCAAAGACAAGGGCCGAAACGACCACTGCCACAACCAGAATCCGAATTGCGATTTTGCCGCCGTTGCCGCTTGCTTGTTCGCTCATGCCCGAATCGTCATTGTATAGGACGCCTCTCGCCCGGTTGGCGCTTCAATTTGTTGTCATGGCGGGTGTTAGCCGCAGATCACACAGTTCCATCTCCACTCCACCAAACTGTGGATGCCGATTTTCACGCACTCGATACACAACGTCTACATGAGAACCCATTGTGATTCCCATGTCCGTAATCCTCTCTGGCCACGCGACTTCTCGGCTCCATCCAAGGCAGTCTACTGTTGCCTCCGGTGAGATACGGATACGGAGTTTGATGTGTTTCTCCTTCAACGTCTTTGGCGCTTCTTCCACCTGGCAATCGCGTGACAGAAAGATGGGTTCACGGTTCCCCTGACCAAAGGGCTCCAGTAGATGGAGTTTCTTTATCAGGTCGGTATTAAGTTCTGCTGAAGGCAGTTCCGCGTCAATGGCAATTCGTTCCTGCAACAAGGCCGAGGAAAGCCGGCCTGTGCTGTATGCCGATAAACGTTCACGCAGAAGAGGGACGCGATCCGAGGGCAGGGAGAAGCCTACGGCGTGTGCGTGTCCACCGAAGCGGTCAAAGATGAGTGGCTCCGCTTCAGAATGTGCGGCGGTGATGGCGTCGAGAAGATGGAATCCGGAGATGGAGCGACCTGAGCCGTGAGCTTGTCCGTCTTCATGCGCAATGACCAGTGCGGGACGCCGCATTCGTTCGACTACGCGCGACGCAAGAATGCCGATGACGCCACGATGCCAACCTTCGCCGTCCAGCACAAGACAGCCCATGGTGCTGAGAGCGGATTCATCCGCGCGCAGAGCTTCCATTTGCGTTTCCAACGTGGCCAGTACACTTGCTTCTACGTTGCGGCGATCCTCGTTGAGCTGGTGGAGCTTTCCGGCGAGCGCAGCTCCTTCTTCCGGCGAGCGTGCCAGAAACATGCGGACGACATCGGCTGCCACGTCCATACGTCCAGCAGCGTTGATGCGTGGGGCGATACGGAAAGCGATATCAGTTGCCGATGGGCCGCGTTCTTCATCCGTTGTGACGCCGGCGAAATCGAACAAGGCCCGGAGGCCTGACTGACGCTGATCACGGAGTGCGCGCAGGCCAAGTGCCACGATGGCACGGTTTTCGCCGGTGAGTGGAACGGAATCAGCAATGGTGGCGATGGCTACGAGCTTCAGCAGCGAGGGCAGCAGCTTGTCCCAGAGAGCGAGGAAGTCGACTGCTCGGTAATCGTTGGGATCAGCCGCTGGCTTGGTCGCTGCGTGGAGCAGGGCATGGGCGAGTTTGAAGGCGACCGCTGCGCCGCAGAGTTCCTTGTATGGATAGTCGCAGCCCGGCTGGTTGGGATTGATGACCGCAACTGCCTCTGGAATGCCTTGCATTCCGTCGGGAAGATGATGGTCCGTGACGATGAGGTCAAGGCCCAGGCGCTTCGACTCTTCTGCTGCAGCGAAGGCGCGGATGCCAGTGTCCACACTGATGACGAGTCGAATGCCCTGTGTGGCGGCTTCCGCAAGCACGCTGGATTGCATGCCGTAGCCTTCGCGAATGCGATGCGGAATGTGATATCGCACCAGCGATGGCACGCCTGCGGGGGTGATGCGATCGATTGCCGTTTTCAGCAGGACCGTGGCGGTAGTGCCGTCTACGTCGTAATCGCCGTAGATGAGGATGGGTTCACGCTTCGCCACGGCTTGCAGCACGCGTGCCACGGCTTCCTTCATGCCACAGAGCAGCATGGGGTCGTGCAGTGCGGCCATATCCGGGACAAGGAAACGGCGCGCATCCGCGGGTGTTTCTATTTCTCGGGAAACGAGTACCTGCGCGAACCAGAGCGGTTGTTCCAGAGCCGCAGAAAGTCCGTGGGCTTCTACGCCAGGTTCGTCTGGCAGCACCCAGCGTGCGTTTCGGGCTGTTGCGATTTCTTCTGGTTCAGACATTACCGGATCAGTCTTCGTCGCTGTCATCCAGAACGATGCTGCCGAGGTCGGCCACAGCTTCCATCCACTGTTGGTAACGGTCGTACCAGTCCGTTGCCGTCTCGTAGAGGAACATGACGCCGTTATAGGCGAAGCCAATCTGCAGATAGCCGGTTTTGCCAATGTGCTGCAGCAGGTACTGCGCGTCATCCAGATCCTGACCGGCTTCATCGGGAAAGCGATGAACACGGGTGCGCTCAATCAGCATTTCGATGTCCTGCTTTTCCAACACCACTTCACTCATGGTGACGAAGGCGACGTTGGTGGCCTTGGCGTGTTCGACAAAGTCTTTCCAGGCGTCCGGGCCGTGTTCCTCAAACATGACAGAAGGAACATCTTCCGGAACGTACGCATTCACCGTCCGCAGGCCGTTGCCCGCGATGAACGCAATCATGTCGTCTTTAAGGCCGAGCAGATCGTCAGGGTGCATTTCTGCTCTATTGTCTCACTTCGGCGCGGCGTTAGCATGGGAAGATGGCGGTTCCTGAACGGCAGATTCTTGTATGCATCAACGAGCGTGATCCCAGTGCTTCGCGCCCTTCGTGCCGTAACGAGGGTTCGAAGAAACTGAAAGACGAACTTAAGGAACTGGTGAAGGATGCCGGGCTGAAAGGCCGCGTCCGCGTGCTGGAAACCAGTTGCATGGACCAGTGCGAACATGCCGCCGTTTGCGCCGTGTACCCGGACAACGTCTGGTACAGCTTTGTGAAGGCCAAGGACGCCGAAGAAATCGTTCAGGAACACCTGCTGAATAACCGTCCGGTGGAGCGCCTGTTGCACGACAATCCCGCCAATCTGGCACATGCGAAGCGAAGGGAAGAGAAGCGCAACTAAGTTGCGTGCTATCCTCCTCTTGCCCATGCTCTTCTCAAAGGATTACGTCGGATATCTCTCGCGGCAGGTGGTGCGCCGGCTTCAGGAAGCAAAGGTCGTACGCACGGATAAGCCCGCCGTCCTGGTAGAACGCATCAATAACGGCCTGATTGACGAGCTTTCGCTGGAAGATCGCATCAATGAAGAGGCTCGCCTCATCCTGGAGCAGTTGCAGGGCGAGATGAGCAAGGTTGGCGCCAGCTACCCCGAGATGTTCAAGAAGATTAAGCTGCGCCTGGTGCAGCAGTACAAGGCGGTGCTGTAAATGCGCATTTCACGCGACAAAGTGAACAAGCTCGCCCACGTGATCGCTGATACGCTTGCCGATACGGACGAAGCGGAGTTCCTCGAAGATCGCAACACGATCCGCCAGGAAGCACGCAAAATTCTGGAACAGCTTTTCGCGGAAGAAGTGAAGATTGACGCTGCAGCACGCCAGAAGATTACGTCGCAGCAGCGGATCATTCTGGAAGGCACGCAGGAGTGGGACATTCTGTATCGCAAGTACTACAACGACGAAGTGAAGCGGCTGGGAATCTAGCCTGTCCTCATCCGTAATGGTTTGTATTGATTTTCAAGAGAATCGACTCCTTGTTCCGGCATAACATCAGGTGTGTCGGAGCGAGGCATCTTTGAGTTGTAGAGTGCAGCAAACCATTTGGAATCCGACCGAAGCTGCGGTATAGTAGGGAAGTCGCGCAAGCGACGGCCACCCCCAAAGTGGCGATATGGTGTAACTGGTTAACACGTCGCCCTCTCAAGGCGAAGAGTCCGGGTTCGAGCCCCGGTATCGCTACCAAAATCCCCAATAAGATCAATGCTTTAACTCAACCTCCCGATTGGAGGGTTTCCTGTTTTTGTCGCGCGGGAGTTACCCCACCAAATACAGGCGAGAGAACTTGGTTGCAAAATGACGCGCCGGAAGAGCGCTCATAGTGGCACAACAACCTCGCGTTGATCGTGGCTGGCAAAGAGCCGAAGTTCTTCGACTGCGATGAGGGCCCTTCCCCGATCTCCGCATCTTCAATCGACGTTCAGCGATCAGGCAGGCATCGCACGAAGGCTGATCTATAAGGCGAGGGCTGCTTCTTTGCGGCTTACGAGTAGCTTTTCCATTCGTGGTTACTCACATCGGATTTACTTCAGACTTCATCTCCAGGCTTGAATTCCGGACGGACGCGAACCTGCGGGCGCCGGGTGATCCAGTTGATTGGAATCGAATGATGATGCTCCTTACGCACTCGGTCAAGCCTTAGCTTCGCGAGTTGCGTGAGATGGATGGTTCGGCTACCATCGCAACCATGCATCTCGTTGCCATTGTCCTAAAGGAAAGTGCCACAAACGTCGCCCTGACGTTTGCACGAGACGCTGCGCCTGCCGGCGCCTGTTGTTGTTGTCGATAGCATTCTGCGAATAGAACGGCTTCCTTCGCGATTCCGTACTTGCATGCAGCACGTTTATGTCTGCGCTCTGATTGCTCACAACTCTACAAGGCAAACGAACCATGTCTATCTTTTCGGCATTGCACCGTTATGGTGCACGCTTTTCTGCTGTTCTTCCGGTCGTATTCTTTTCTGCAACCGTCGTCATCTCTGCTGCCGGTCAGGTTGATACGGGCTCGCTTTCAGGTGTGGTGCATGATCAGTCCGGCGGCGTTCTACCCGGAGCGGAAGTAACACTGCGGGAAGAGTCCACTGGAATCACTGCAACCTTGCGCGCTGGGAAAGACGGTAGTTTTGCCTTTAATCCGCTGAAGATCGGCACCTATACGCTGACCGTGACAGGGGATGGTTTTAAGCAGAGCGTAACGCAACATCTTCAGGTGAACATTCAATCACGCTTAGAAACGTCTCCGATTCTTGAGGTGGGATCGGCAAGTGAAGTGGTGGACGTATCGAGCAGTAGTCCCTTGCTTGAGACGCGTTCGTCCAGCGTGCAGCAACTGGTAGAAGAACGCACTATTAATGCGTTGCCATTGAACGGTCGCAACGCGACGTTTTTGGCTCAACTCTCTCCCGGTGTCACGATGGCGCAGAACGATAGCCGCAACTTGCAGGGCAGCGGATCGTTTACGGCAAATGGTTTGCGGCGCACGCAGAACAATTATCTGCTCGACGGCATGGACGATAACGCTGCCATTGCTGACCTTGTAAATCAGTCGCAGTACGTCGTGTTGCCACCGCCGGATGCACTTCGCGAGTTCACCGTGCAGACCAGTACCTACACGGCAGAGTTTGGTCACTCGGCCGGTGCTGTGCTGAATGTCAGCACCAAGTCTGGAAGTAACACGTTCCATGGCAACGTGTGGGAGTATCTTCGCAACAGCGCGCTTGATGCCAAGGACTATTTCGTCCTTCCCACGCAGAAGAAGCCCGCCTTCCGTCAGAATCAATTCGGCGCCACCATCGGTGGTTCAGTGGTGATTCCGAAGCTGTATGACGGGCATAATCGCACCTTCTTCTTCGGTGATTACCAGGGCACTCGCATTGCGCAGGGGCGTACCTACACCACCACGGTGCCTACGCTTGCGGAACGGAATAGTGGCTACACCAACCTGCAGGATTTGATCACGCTGCAATCTGGCACACGCACAGATGCTCTTGGTCGCGTCTTTCCCGTCGGTACAGTCTTTGATCCAGCGACAACGCGATTGATCCCGGTAAGCGGCGTCGATAGTGTTACGGGCCTGAGCGGTACTGCAGGTGGCTATGTTCGTGACCCGTTTTACAACGGAGTAATCGGCAATTCGACCAACTTCAACACTGCGACGCAGCGCGCACTATTGAACCAATTGCCAGCATCGCGTCTCTCGGCCAATGCCGTCGCGCTGCTAAATCTTTATCCGTCCCCCACGGGCTCCTCGCTGCAAAATAACTTTGTCACCAGCCCAATCAATCGCACAACAACAGACAGCTTCGATGTGCGACTTGATGACGCGTTCTCCCAGCGTGACTCCGCCTTTGTGCGCTATAGCTTTGTCAATACGAACCAGGTGGTGCCTGGACCGTTCCCCGGCGTTGCTGATGGTTCTGCATCACGGCCGGGCAACGGCAAGACCCAATCGCAAAACATTGCGCTGAGTGAAACGCATATCCTTACGTCGCATCTGGTGAATGAAGCACGCATTGGCTATAGCCGTGTGCGTGATGTGCGTTTGCCGCTTTATGGCAACCAGTTGGGCATCCCAGCACAATATGGCATCCCCGGTATCCCGCAGATTGCGGGGAATGGTGGTCTGCCACTGTTCAGCATGGGGCAGTTATCAGCACTCGGCACGCCGGGCACGCTGCCCAGTGATAAATCCAGCAAGATTCTTCAGTTCACGGACAATGTCTCCATTGACCGGAACGAACATCAGATTCGTGTGGGCTTTGAATATCAACACATCGCATTTCCGACATTGACGCCAAGCACATCACGCGGCAACTTTACGAATAGCGGTATCTACACCTCCATTGTCGCGAACACGGACTCCAGTACGGACCGCGCTCAATTCGTGTTGGCTCCGCTCACCCCTACCGCCGGAACGTTGGTTGGCCTCGGGGGATCGAACACCGTGTCAGCATCCAGTTATTCGCCCATTTTCAATCTTGTGCGCCAGTACATGGGAGCCTACGCGCAAGATAGTTGGAAGGTGCTTTCCAACCTGACATTGAACTATGGACTGCGTTACGAGTTCCTAGGTATCCCGACGGAGAGCGACGGACGCTTCGCCAATTTTGTGCCTGCACAGACTGGCGATACCAAGGACAACGTGTCGCGCTTCTACATTCCTACAAAGCAAGTTGCGAATGTCTCCATTGCATTTCAGACACTGCTTGCGTCCAACGGCATTGTCTTCACGCCAATCAATGACAACGTGATGGGATATGCGCAGCGCGGTAATTTTGCACCGCGTATTGGCTTCTCGTTCCAGGCCAAGCCTGCTCTGGTGGTGCGTGGTGGTTATGGCCTCTTCTTCCAAGGGTATGAAAATCACGGGCTGAGCATTAGTCCGTGGGTGAACTATCCCTTCCAAATCACGAGCAGCTATACGGCAGGTAGTTCTGTTGCACCAGTGACAGCAGACAACTCGGTGGGCCCAATCTCGCAAGGTTTGGCAAACGTGCCTCTCACCGCTGCCGGCGCTTCTCTCGGTGCCATCTCGCTCTTCGGTGAACCACGTAATCCCAAGACGACCTATAGTCAGGCATACAACCTGCAGGTGCAATATCAGTTGACTCCGAACACGATCGCGTTCGCGGGCTATGTCGGCAGCAATAGCCGTCATGTGCAATCGTCCTTCAGCACCAACACTGTGAACCAGATTCTTGCGCCCACTGCCAATGTGAAGAATGCTTCATTCTTCCCGGGGTTTGCGACGGGTGGAAATTACAATGCTCGCGCAGCAGCAACGAATTACAATTCGCTGCAACTTGGTATCGAACGTCGCTTCAGCAACGGGCTAAGCTTCCTCGGTAACTTCACCTGGTCCAAGTGCCTTGGCACTGCGCGTGACTTGCTGGACAATGGTGTGGGGAGCTATCGCGCACCCTATGTTGCGGGGGTGGGCATCAATGCAGACTATGCGCCCTGCGATATTGATGCTCGTCGTGTTGTACATGCGAGCGGAAGCTATGAGTTACCTTTTGGCAAAAAGAAGGCATTCCTTCAGCGTGGCGTAGCTGCTGCTCTCGCAGGTGGATGGTCTGCAAACTGGATCGTTACGGCGCAGGATGGTCAGCCGTTCTCCGTTTCCTGCACCACAACCACAGCGGCAGGGCTTGGTTGCTTTGCTCTAAAGGTTCAGGGCCAGCCGCTATACAGCACCAACAATCGTGTGAAGCAGTTCTTGAATCCGGCCGCGTTTGCCAACCCCGCAACGGGAAACCTTGGTGGGGCGCCTGCTCAGGTCAGCGGCCCTGCCTTCCGCCGCCTCGATCTATCCGTATTTCGTCGGTTCAACGTAACGGAATCGCGCTACTTTGAATTCCGTGCAGAGAGCTTCAACCTGACCAACACGCCCAACTTCGGTCAGCCTGGATCGTTAAGCTTCACATCGCCCAGCACCTTCGCGCAGATCAGTGCAACACGAGACAATCCGAACGATCCGCGCGAACTGCAAGCGAGCCTGAAGTTCTACTATTAATGCCGCAATGCGAACAGAGGAATTTGTGCAATGAATCGTCGTGAGTTTTTACGCAACAGCGGTCTTGCGGCCGCGGGCACAGGTGCTGCATTAACTACGGCAGCTGAGGGGGAGACGGCACCTGCAGCAAAGCAGCGTCCCAATGTGATCCTCTTTCTGTCAGACCAGTTTCGCTGGGATTTTGTCGGTGCGAATGAAGCGAACAGTTCCACCAAGACGCCGCATATTGATGCCATGGCAGAGCGCGGTGTGAACTTCACGCACTGCGTTACCAATCAACCCGTGTGTGCGCCGTCACGTTCCGTGCTGTTTACCAGTCGTTATGCAACGGAGACAGAGGTGTGGCACAACGGCCCGGGCATGAAGCAGGACCTACCTACGCTGGCAGCAGAGTTTCGCAAGGCTGGGTATACCAGCAACCTCATTGGTAAATGGCATCTCGCTCCAGGTGCAGCGCGGGGTGGTGGTCCCGGCGCGGTGCCGGAGCAGTGGCGTGGAGGTTTCCTGGATTTATGGGAGGGCGCCAATGCGTTGGAGCACACGGCACACCCCTACTATGGCACTATCTATGACCGCGATGGCAAAGAAATTACGTACAAGGATCAGTATCGGGTTGACTTCATTACCGACCGTGCGGAGAAGTTCATTCGTGAAAAACATGAGAAGCCATTCTTCCTGTTCGTCTCGCAGTTGGAGCCACATCAGCAGAATGATCTCAATCGCATGGTCGGTCCAAAGGGCTCGGCGGAGCGGTTCATCAACGCCTACGTGCCACCGGATCTTCGTGCCTTCCCCGGCGACTGGCATCAACAATTGCCAGACTACTACGGTGCATGCGAGAGCATTGACGCTTCAGTAGGTCGTTTGCAAAAAGCACTGGAAGAGACTGGGCAGAAAGACGACACGATCTTTGTCTTCTTTTCGGATCATGGTTGCCATTTCATGACGCGCAACCAGGAGTACAAGCGTTCCACGCACAACAGCAGTGTGCGTGTTCCGTTCATTGTGGATGGTCCTGGGTTCAACCGTGCGCAACAGATCAACGAACTTGTCGGCATTATCGACTTCGCTCCAACCTTGCTTGAAGCCGCGGGGCTGGCCGCTCCAACGTCGTGGAAAGGGCACAGCGTGCTTCCATTGCTTGAGGGGATGGAAGCTCGTAAGGCATGGCCGAACAAGCACCTCATTCAGATCAGCGAGTCCATGACGGCCCGGGCGCTTCGCACGAAGGAGTGGACCTATTGCGTTGCCGATATTTCAGGAGCCAAAAAAGCGGCAAGCCCAACCTATCTTGAATGGCAAATGTATGACCAGAAAAACGACCCGCACGAATTGGTGAATCTAGCTGGCCGCAAAGAATATGCAGCGAAGGCAAAGGAACTGAAAGCGGAGCTGCTTGAGTTGATGGCCTATGCAGGAGAGTCTGCCACGATCAGTGATGCAACGCTGTATCCATAAAACCCCTCCATTGCAGGCAAAAACGCAAAGCCACCTGTTGTTGGGAGGGATTTATGCCGAATGGAAGGAACGTCTACCTGCTGAGAACCGAGAGCCACTCCGTAAGCCTTCCGGTAGAGGCCTCGGTTTATTGCGAAAACTGTGAGAAGGTTTCCAGCTCCAGTGGAGATTGTTGCGGAGTTTGAGGTAGCGCCGCAATCATAGGTCTCGTGTCCATCATCAACGGTCCGCCAACAAGTCCGGGTTCCGACCCAGCAGCCGCAGCGATGGCCGTGCCGCCCGTGCATCTGTAGAACAGATTGCTTCCTGACATCCCACGCGTAGTGTGGCTCGCATCAAGATGGGCTAGTACCCGCTTTCGCCCCCCGAGAGTGAGCGGCTCAGGAACCTTGTTCATTTCCAGCAGACAGCGCATCGGTACTCGATCCCTGCGCTGGCACCGGCGCAGCATTGATGCAGATCAGATCACGCGTGATGGGATTTCATTGACTTTATTGTTTTTCTAAACGCCGGTAGAGAACCTCATGAGTTAACGCATTCCTTTTCGAGCGTCGCTGCTTTCGCAAGCGCTGAGTTGGTTGGTTTATGGAATGTTACGAGACTAGCAATTGCTAATATCAAAACTCCTACCCCTCCGTACAGCATCACCAGACGAAAGCCATGCAGGAACGCCGCGTGAAAGATGTCGCTCTGCGATGTGGACAAAGCATAGGTTTGGTAGGCAGCAGACTTGGTCTCGCCTCCAGCAATCGTTTCTGCCAAAGAACTCAGTTGCGCAGCACTCAGCCTTTCTGAAAGCGCCTGCTTCAGATACGCGCTAATCCCCTCAACCAGCAGGAAGCCCATCATGGCGATGTTGACGGCCAGCGTGATAAGCCTCGCGCTCATATCGATACCAGTCGCCATGCCGGCTCGCGTAACAGGCACAGCTCCTGTCGTGGTGTTCGTCACAGGGGTATTGGTTAAGCCCAGCCCAGCTCCGGATAAGAGTGAGCCTGGAAGCATCGTCAGCCAGCTTGCATGGGGCCCGCAACTGCTGTAAGCCATCATGAAGAACCCTGCTCCGATGGCGAAGAGCCCGACGGGAATCACAATGCCCGGCCGATAGCGCAGGGCCAGCCGCTCCGCAAAGGGAGGCACAACCAATGTAGGCAGCGTATATGCCAGTAGTGACGATCCAGCAGCAACGCTCCCATATTGAAGGCCAGTCTGAAAATACAGCGGCAAGTAAATCATGAAAGGCCAGAAGCTGAAATTCATGCCGATAGAACCTAAAATGGCTCCGGAAAAATCGCGAACACGAAAAACAGAGAAGTCGAACATCGGATGAACTTGCATTAGTTCGGCCACAACAAAGAGCAGAAGGCTGAGAACTGAACCGCCAAGAATCGCGAGAGCAGAAAGACTGGTGAAACCTAGACCTGGCCCCTGCGTGATGAAGCACGTCAGCCCGAGAATCGCAGCAGACAGCAGAACAATCCCCGCCAGATCAAGCCGCTTCGCCTGTGGATCACGTGATTCCTGAACGCCGAAGATGGCAAGGGCAAGAGTGACAGCAGCAATTGCCACATGAACCAGAAAGACCCATTGCCAACTCGATAAAGCAACAATAATGCCGCCAACAAGTGGCCCGAAGCCCAGCCCAAAGCCAAACACAGTGCCCCACCATCCGAACGCCCGGCTACGTTCCTTCGCGTCACGAAACTGATGGGTAAGGATCGCGATAAGGCAGATCAGCATGGCGCCGCCGCCCATCCCCTGCAAGAACCGGCTGACGATCAATACGGCCGCTGTTCGTGCCAAACCACAAACAAGTGACGTAACACCGAACAGCACAATGCTCACAAGAAACACGCGCTTCCGTCCGAAGCGATCGGCCAGAGTCCCTGTTGCCATTAAGACCGTGGTGCAGGCAATGGTGTACGCATTCATGATCCACTGCACCTGCTTCAGCCCTGTATGCAACACCGTCTCCAGCGTTGGCAGGATGGTTGGGACACTGGAGATTTCAAGGCCGACCATCAGTGCAGCCAAACAGACCGCAATCAATGCAATTGTGTCTTTTCGTAAACGAAGCCCATTCATAGGGCTTATTCTGGCTGGCCGCCACTCATGACACAAGCGATACTATTTCTTAATATTCATTAAAATCTGTCATATATATAATTCAAGCATATGGAGTTCGATCCGACCCTGTTACGTGCATTGGTGGCAGTGAAAAACGCAGGAAACTTTACCCGCGCAGCCCAGCGACTCCATCTCACCCAATCTGCAATCAGCCATCAGATTCGGCGTCTCGAGGAGCAGGTTGGAAGGCCGCTTCTGCATCGCACCACCCGCAGCGTTCTATTGACCGAAGACGGTCACGAATTTGTCCGTCACGCTGAACAGATCCTGACCTCATTCGACTCCCTGAAGCAGCGTTTCCAATCGCCTCTGATCTCAGGGGTGGTGCGTTTTGGGGTGCCGGAGATGTTTATGAGTGATCAACTGCCCCACCTCATTGCACAGTTCTCCCGCGCCTTTCCAGCGATACGTCTCGAGGTCAGCGTCAGCAATTATCTTGATTTGGAGGCGATGATTGGTAACGGGGAACTCGATCTCGGAGTTGTTATCTCTACCAATTCCAGGCTGAAGGGCACCGTCCTGCAAAAGACCCAGTTTGTCTGGGCAGCGGCTGACACGTTTGAGCTGCCACAAGGATCTCTTCCTTTCGTTCTTTCCCCGGCACCGTGCGTCAACCGCCTTGTGGCAATCGACGCAATCCATGCATCAACGATCGAGTGGCACATCGTCTATACATCGCCGAGTCACCATGGAATTCGTGCAGCCGTTCTTGCTGGGTTAGGGCTGACAGTGATGACGCGCTGTGAAGTCGAATCTGGAATGAAGATTATCCCGGAGAACTCGATCCTGCCAGCATTGCCGTCAGCCGAGTATCGACTCGTTTGGAGTGCAGGAGACAAAGCCGCAGCAGCCATCAAGTTTGGGGAAATGCTCTCAAGCATCGCGGTCTCGCCTCGCGACAGGGGCTCAAAACGCCAGCAGGGCCGCACACTTGCCCGTCAATAAGAAAGCTCTTAAATGAGCGCAGTTCTCGTCAGCTGAAGTCGCTTCCCACAAGCCGACTTTATGTGGTGCTCAATCATTGAGTTGGCGATTATGTGTTCATTCTTAGCGAAAGCAAGAATCTTATCGGGCCTTGGGTCGCGCAGACAAATCATGACGGTAGTATGCGAGCGAGTTGCCGCTTGTCACGCTGACAGCCTCCACTTTCCCATGTGCGTCGCTGTGAAATTCAAATTGCATCAGGGGCACGGTTCCCGAATCCGGGTCTACGAACCGAGTGGGAGATAGAGCTTTTAGCGGATGGACGTGATCTTCGCCGGGAATGCGCAACACAACTTTCTCTTCCGAGATGTCTACGTCGAACGCCTCGACGTCAAAGTCATCCGCGAGCCGTCCCCGGATATTCATCGGTATATCGCTATCTAGGCGGTAGGTTCCTTTGTAGTCGGTATAAGCTGGGTCGTTCATGTCCAGATCGACCGTTCGCAAAACGGGATCGACGCCAAGACCGATTGCATCCGAAAGCGCGTGTCGGATTTCGAGGCGCAGGAGTGATCCATTGCTGCTGTTAGTGAGAATTACGAAGCCATCGCCGGATTGTAGATAGCCCTCGATCCAGGCGCGATAGTTGTCATTGGACCCGCTATGAAAAAAGACTCTCGCGTCGCCGGAACCGAGCAATTCGGGTCCCAATCCCTGTGGGCTTGGTGAGACCGGAGTCATCATCTGCGTTGCCAATCCACGCGGAAGAAAATTGTTCTGTCCGCGATAGCTCTCGATGAGAGCCGCAACCCAGCTTCCTAGTTCTTGAGCATTGCTCCATAGGCCGGAGGCTGCTTGTTCAGGAAATGTCTGCCATCCGCGTGGCAGGGCGACGAGGTGGCCGTCGTTGTCATGCGCCTTGGCAACATTGCTCGTCGATGCAGGCAGCGGGCTGACGAATGTGCTGCGATCCATATGCAACGGATTGAGCAACCACGTCTTCGCTGTATCCGCGAAGCTTGTCTTTGTCACATCCTCAAGCAGTTGCTGCTCTACCATGATTCCCCCACCCGAGTAGCTGTAACGCGTACCGGGAACCGAGGTTAGGCGGACGGCATGATGTTTGGCTGGCGGTTTGCCATCCAGTGTCTCGATAAGGGTGGGAACAGGCTCGTCTGGCATGAAGTCGGGAAAGCCGCCGACGTTGAAACCGGATGTGTGTGACATCAGCATGCGCAGCGTGACGTCGGGATCGGGGACGTCCTTCGTTGGGGGTACATGCCAACTCCTGAGGTAACGATCTACATTGCTATCGAGATTCAACTTACCCTTAGCTGCCATGCGCAGGATGATGGATGCTGTAGCCACCTTGCTGACTGAGCCGACGGAAAATAGCGTATCGGCATTCACCTTCTGGTTACTGCCTTCCGCCAGCACGCCATAGCCAGCGGCTTGCACGACTTTCCCATTCCTGATCACCGCAACGGCCACACCAGGAACGTGGTAGTAAGCCATACGTTCGCATAACGACCAATGAGGCAGCGGCTCGCCAGATTCGAGAACAGCGGGACGAAGACGATGCTCCCATAAAATTTTTGTGGGAGCATCGGGCGTCTGGCCTTTGCTTACCTGTGTAGGATTTGCGGTGGCAGCATCACATGGGCTGAGCACGGCCGCGCGAGAAACAGCGCCACTACATAGAAGCAGAAGCGCAGAAATTAAAGTGGGGCGAATCATCTCCTCAACATCATAAATTCGCACACGACGTCGATCTTCTATGGTTCTTATCTGCCGAATAAAAACTTTTCGTCTGGCGATCTCAGTTGCTGAGGCGACGCCGACTTATCAGGATTTATTTCGGGCGATGAGGGCTGCGCCGATGCAGAATTTCGTAGTGGGATCTCTGTCTACTGAATCTTATTTGTCTGCAGGGGTGGGCAAACCGACACGGTTTCTTAGTATGCTGAAGCGCGAGTCGCCGCGAAGGCTATCGAGACGAGAGGCTGTGTTCACAAGTTAGAGAGGGGCGGCGATCACAACTTAGTGATGAGCGACCTCTAGATGCTCTTCCTCTGCGGCTCAAAGCGATAGAGAGAGCAGGGATCCAGCGGCCCTGAGAGGCCATCGTCTCGGTCTTCGTCGGAAATGCTGATCTCCTCGCGACATATGTTTTGAAAACGAGGGAATTCAGAGAACACCTCTTCATATTCCGGATAGAGATACAGGACATCAATGGGGCCAGAAATCGTCTCGCTCTGATTGATGATGCCCTCAAGCAAAGCCCTGAGAACCGGGGCATGAAATGGGTTGTAGAGGTAGATCAAAACTGGCCCTGCGAGAAGTTTCGGAAGCAGGGATGGGCCATCACCACACAGGATCGAAAGATTCATTGGAACGCTTTTCTGCTCTTGCCACCGTTGTACGTTCTCGCTTGCAATTTCGGCGAGCTTCGGCTGTAGTTCGATTCCGAAGACATCACGAAATCCGAATTGTGAGGCCAGGAGAACAGCACGGCCTTTACCGCAACCGACATCGATAAAGCGGTACTCAGAGGTTGGTCGCTGACTTGTTCGCTGCCAGAGTTCGAATGCGTTGGCGAGGCGGGATGGGGGGACGCCGAAGTAGGCAGTAATAAAGCGATCGTTCTGATGGCCGGAGTGGAGATCCCGACCGTCTACCAGGCCACTGGTGTCAACGCCATACCTTACGTCGAAGTCATGTTTCGCTTTTACCTTTGGCGGTTGAGGTCTGCCCAGAAGCTTTCGAAGAGGAGCCTTCAGAGGCTCTAATATCCTGCGTCTCGCTTGAGCGGCGGCATCGCTGATCTTCATGTGCAGGTTTCCTTACAGTGGGAGATTCCTAACCTTCAAGGACCGAGCGTTTTTGTAACACTGCCTGAGTGCATCCTGTTATCGCGAAGCGGCAATAGCCCTGTTCTTGACGACAGAAGATGTAGATTGTTCGTCTTCCTCATATGAGGCAGTCTGCGGTTCTGTTGGCGCTGCATGCGGCGCAATGTTCAGGGATGTGTCGCTGCCCGTAAGCATCGCCTTCAGTCGATTTGAGTCGGGAAGCAGTTTTGCGCAGAGATGACGGACCAAGTTGAGACTGTACGGAAAACGCATCCATAGAAGATCTGTCACCGTCTCCTGCTGGAAGGCGTTCTGTATCGAATGCAGCGTGCTGCCATTGAACCGCAACCATTTGCGACCCATTGCAATGTCGTGCTCTGTTTGAAAGTAGCGCATTGCAGTGCCGATGGAGATTGAACCGAGGTCGATACGATTCATCTGCCAATCAATGATGGTGATGTCGCCGTAACGGCGACCTCCAAGGAGGGATAGCCACTCGCCTTTATCGGAACGCAAGCCCGCAATAAACCCACCCGGAATGGTGTGTGTGCTGTGATATCGCCAGGAAGAAACCCAGTCCGGGACCGGGTAGGCACATACTCGATTTATCTCGATGAGTTCCTCTTCGGATATGTCGCAGTCGGGATAGAAAACAGCGCCGAACTCTTTGATTGCACGTCGGGAGAAGTTACGCATATTTCTACGGCTCCGAGACCCCATCAACGCGAGCGTTTCGTCCAGCGAGCCAAGCAGAGGCAATGTCCGCCGCAGATCTCTGTGGAGGATGGTGACGGGCTGCGTACCCGCAATCTGTGCTCCAAAACGCGCGACGAGATATACGGCGCGTGCCTGCTTTTGCATTAAGAATTCCGCGGCCATGCTGGCGGCTGCCGATTGGAGCTCTGGAGCTGAGAGCACAGTGAGATCACCGTCAGGGTCCATCGGAGCGAAGACGCCAAGACCTAATTGTCTCCAACGATATTCAAGAACGATTACCGCGGCCGAGAGCTCATTGTCCTGGTTATAGAGCAACACCGCGTGGGGGATCTTATTGCCGAAATAGGGGACTGTAAGCAGAAAACGAAGTTGTGCCTCAACGTTTTTTTGTCCGCATTGTCGCCCGAGCTCTTCAAGGCGAGGTGCGGCAGACAGCAAGTCGGAGGCTCCTGAAATCAGAACGCAGGCCGACAGTGGTGCGAACTCGAGATTCATAAAGATGGCACCAGCACGATGACGCTAGCAGCAGACATCTATTTCGACTTGCTCGGCCAGGATTGAGTTAGGTGGTTTAACCGCCACTTAGCGTCTGGCTATCAATTTACCGAGCAGCATTTCATCTAAGGCCCGGGATGTCAACGGATACCTGAATGGAGGCAAGCGCTGGATTGATTTTGCATTGATCGCGTTTTCATCTGACGAAGTTCCATTGCGGGCAAGGTTGACTTACGACGCTAAGAACGGCAACTTCCATCATGACGAGAAGACCTGCAGCGTTAATAGCGAACATCTAGGGCGCGAACGTCTTGATACGCTCGAACCGCCGTTTCAGTCGGAGGAATGGGGTCTCGAAATAGCGGTAGGAGATTGCGGCGACGACGTAGGTCAGTAGTAACGTCAGGCCAATGCCGACCAGACCGTGAACGTGCGAAGTCACCGCCGCCAGAACCGGGAGATGAAATACATATAGTCCGTACGAGATTCTTCCGGAATAGATAAAGGGGCGCGGAGCCGGGAGTTGCTGGAAGGCGACGATTAGCAGTCCACATGCGACGGCTACAAGAGCGTAACCAGCGCATAGTGAGGCAGCAGAGTGCGCCTTGCTCCCCATGGTTTTCAAATGAAAATGCCCAGCGGCCAGCAGCCATCCACCTATACAGGCGGCGACGACTAAAAGACTGACTGGGATGCTCCATCGCGGCAGTAATCGATCTGCAAGTGCAAGCAGAATTCCAGTGGCGAACATTTCGAATTGGACAAAACTGTTGAACCAGATAGTGACGTCCGGATCTGCGTGTACTTGTGCCATATGGATTAAGGTCAGGTTGGCCAGGAGAATCAAGACGCATGCGATGACCAACATGCCACGTCGCCCGAAGAATCTGCAGGATGTAGGAAAGAAGAGGTAGAACTGCTCCTCAATGGAGATGCTCCACAGATGCGACATGAGGATGTTGCCTGGAAATACAAGGTTTCCTGCAAACAAAAGAGCTGCAATGAACCATGCCTTTTGGTCGTGTAACACACCATGGTGGAATGCTCGGGCGATACCGATGGAAAGGCCAAGCAGATAGAGCGGCCATATGCGCAGAATGCGGCGAATGTAAAAGGCACCCATGTTGATGGAGCCGGTGGCCACATGTTCTCGAGCCAGCAACAGAGTTATGAGGTATGCACTGAGGACGAAAAACAGGCATAGCCCAAAGCCCATGGAGTCAGCGAATATTTCGCTAGCGCTTCCCGAGCCTGTGCGCGGGATAGCGTGGTGGATAAAGACCGCAAGAAAGGCAAAGAAACGAACGACATCCAGTTGAGGTCGATAGAAAGCGGCCGCCGTTTTATGAGAAACGCTGTCCATCTCAACCTGGTCTTTCCGGACTAGATAAAGCACACGCAGACGCTGTAACTCGATCGAATGAGTTGAGGCATCAGGGTGACGAGTGGCCGAGCAAGTCTACGTTACATAGAGGCGGCACGCAATGAATTTATCCATCAACGCTCGCTGAAAGTGATAACTCCGGTCGAACGGCTTTAATTGGTTCTCTGGTTGGGATGGATCCTTTCATCCGGTACACAGCAGGCTGTAATTGAATGAGCCAAAGCTATAATGAGCTGGCTACTCTCGCGCATACGGGGTATCGGTGAACATTCTTTCCTACGTCCACCTGCGGAACATCTATCGGTCTACCGGTGTTGGACGAGTTTCCCGTGAGCTTACTGAACGCCTGCATGCAACACCCGGTGTGAATCTGCACGTCCTTGCGGATTCTGTGGATCACTCTCGAGTGATTCCGCTCATCGGGAACCCGTGGCAATCGTACCAATACCACTTTTTCAAGTCTGATACCTCTGCCCAACAGTTGCGATGGGTGCTGACGAATCGGCCTGCCGCCGAGCAGTACTGGAGCGATGTTGACCTCGTTCATTGCACAGCGGAGTCGTATGTGCCAGTGCGGAGGGCCCGTCTCGTCGTCACCTGCCATGATGCGCAGCATTTCGAAGCTGGAGCTCATCGTCAGAGTGTATGGCTGATGAAACAGCGGTTGAAGTGGCGTCTGCTGTTTGCACGGCTCGAACGAGAAGTGGATATGCTCCAGATGATTTCCCACTTCGCTGCGGAACGAACGGCTCACTTTTTCCCGAATCTAAGAAGTCGGTTACGTGTGGTGCCAAACGCCGCGTCAGACAGCTTCTTTGCGCCTGCGGATGATGGAGGAAAGGCAGTGCTGCATCAGCTTGGAGTGCAGGACAGGCCGTTCGTGCTTGCGCCTGGGGGGCTGCAGTTCCGAAAAAATGCGGACCTGATCCTGGATGCGTGGCCAACTATTGCGACGGCTGTTCCTGACGTTGTGCTCGTCATCATCAATCATGCTGACGAGACCTACCTTCCTCGTGCGAGAGCGCTTGGTGATCGATGCGTACTTGCTGGCTTCCAGGATGAGCGTCAGCTCGTCGCGCTATATCAGGCGGCAACACTCGTATGGTTTCCAACGCTCTACGATGGTTTCGGCATGCCGGTGATTGAGGCAATGGCGAGTGGCACACCCGTGATCAGCAGCAATACAACTGGCATACCAGAAGTAGCAGGGAACGCAGGAGTGCTTCTGTCGCCGACCGATACTGAAGCACATATCCAAACCATCATCGAACTGCTTCGCGATGAAAGCGCGCGGGCCGTGCTAGCAGAGCAGGGGCGTAAACGTGCAGCAGAGTTTACGTGGGACAGGTCTGCGGCGAAGCTTCTGGCGGCATTTCAGTCGCTTGTTTAGCTACTGCCTTCTCGTGACTTGATGAATTTGGCTGGAACGCCAGCCACGATTGCGTAGGGATCTACAGACTTCGTGACGACCGATCCCGCGGCAACAATCGCTCCGTCTCCAATGGAAACGCCCTTCAGAACGATGCAATTCGCACCAATCCAAACGTCTGAGCCGATCTGGATTGGTGCTGAAATCTCCTCTTGCAGCTTCATGAGTTGGCCGAATTGGATACCGTGATTGTGATCGATGAAGCGACAACCGCTAGCAATCAGACAGTTCGCGCCGATAGAGATCCCCTGGATTGCATTGAATTCGCATCCACTGCCGACAAATGTGCCATCGCCGAGGGAAATCGCTATACCTGGTGCGTGCGCTCCGGCCGCGTTGAAGTAGATCCCATGCTCGAGGCTGACCCGCTTTCCCAATGAAACACGGTGCGGCCACGTGACGAGCATGTGCGACAGTCGCGAGTCTGCACCGATCGTCATACCGAGGGCCTTCCAGTACAACCTGCGTACTGCACTTAGTAGCTTTGGCCGCCAATGCATACGCAAACGGAATAGCAACTTTTGTGATTGTACGAAACCCAAGACATTATTCCTTTGGGAGCAGGTATTTGGACACTTAATTGCTACGTCATCGGATAGGTTGCAACAGGCTGTTGGTGCAACAAGCAAATGATGAATATTGCTCTTTCAGAAGACTGCATCCTTTTTCATGCGGAATCAAATCATAAAACAAGAATGGAACACCTTATTTCTATTCTCGTGAGATGCAATGCGTGATGGCAGCACAATAACCGTGTAGTTGGAGAAGACATGAGCTGCCGACCCAATCGGGCAACACGAATGGTTCTGCACGCATGCCTTCTCCTGCTTGCTGTATCGGCTGCGTGTCGTGCGCAACTGGTTCTTACATACGGTTCAAAGGGGATTGATCGTCTCACGTACAACGGTGTTGTCCTTTCCGATACGGGCCGGTTCCAGCAGGATCGTGTCCACATCGGACACATGAAGCTGACCGATCGCTCCGGCCAGGTGCTTACCGCTGATGGTTGGGGTGAGAGTAACCAGGGAACGAATTGGGATGCTGCATCGAAAACTGAAACCTACAACTTCCGATGGGGAACAATCAAGATACAGTTTTCACAAAAGTCCGATGCATTGGAAATCAATATCAGCGAATGGAACCGGCCAAATTCAGGAGTGATTCTGGCCGGAGTGTCGGTTTATCCGCTTGCCTTGCACTTTCCAACGCTGCCTCCCGGGTTCGTGAATGCCAGTTATCCCCAAGGCACTTCGAATACATCGGCACCTTCCGTTACAGTCGCCGACTTTGGGGTGGGCCAGGTCGTCGATGTCGTGCCTGATGCATCGAAGCCTTTGTACAGCATGTTATGGCCGACCGGCACCGGAGACGCTGCATACTCTGTATTCATAAGCACAACAACGCCTGATAGCTTGCCGGAATTCTTTCCTCGACACGACCGGCCCGTCTTGCCTGGACAAACGGATTCCTTCCGTATCGCACTGCGATTTGCGCCGCACGGGGTCGCAATGAATACGTTGGCAGCCGATGCCTATTCCAACTGGTCGCGACAGTATCCCGCGACAATGAAATGGACAGACCGACGTGTCATCGGCACTGCCTATCTTGCGACTTCGCCGACGGCGGATCAAGCAGCGGCCAGTGTTGACGGTGCCAATCCTCGTCACTACCTGGGAGCAGGGATGGACCTTCGCACGCCCGAAGGTAAAAGGCTCTTTCAGGCGCGCATCCTTACTAAGGCCGGAGAGATTGTGCGTAATCTCAAAAAGCTGGATGCTCAGGGAGTGATTACATGGGATATCGAGGGACAGCAATATCCACACAATACAAGTTATGTCTGCGCCCCAGATCAGATTGAAAAGGCTGCTCCAGAGATGGAGTCTGTAATCATGGATAGCTCGTCACGATACGTCGGTAAGAAGCTGGATGATGCATACTTCAGCATCATTCGCGATGCAGGATTCCGTGTTGGTGTGTGCGTTCGCCCGCAACGGTTTACCTTGCTTCCGGAAGGCGGCGCACAGCAGGTGCAATTAAGCGCAAAAGACGCGGAAGCGGATATGCTACGCAAGATCAGGTACGCGCACGATCGATGGGGTGCAACGCTGTTTTACCTGGATAGTACGGTAGAGCAGAGCGGTCGTCCCTTAGATGCGGCGATTTTTCAACGCCTGTCTGCGGCTTTTCCGGATAGTCTTCTTATCCCGGAACAGAGTACTCCCAGACACTACGCCTATACAGCTCCGTTTAAATCCTTCCTGTTTCACAACGAGACGGCGACTGATGCGGATATCAGAAATTACTACCCCAATGCGTTTAGCTGCATTCTCGTGAACGATTCCAATGCCGAACGCTTGCTGCGATCACGAGCGGCATTGGTTGCTGCCGTTGCGGCAGGCGATATTCTTATGGCTCATGCCGACTATTGGGATACGGCCAATATAAGTGTCGTAGCCATGTACGACAGTGCTCAAAGGTCGAGAGGTCGGCAAGATGCCAAGCTGCTACGCAGCAGTGTCAAGCATTCGGTCGGAGGGAGCGGCAGTCCGGTCCCACTTGTCGAGCCCACGCTGCAAGCGATCAAGGGCAGCCATCATGATATTGCTACCGCCCAATAGGTTTGAACGGCTTACGCGAAGATAGCCGCATTCACCCACGGGGAGTGTCATCCACCAGTCCCGCTCATCGACTTGTTCCTGAAGAACCGCTTCAAAGTAGTGATTCCTGAAATACATTTCTGCAGTTGCGAAGTCCAGCTTCTGGCAACAGTTTTTCACTAAATTCCAGCATTCATCGATGTCCTTGATGTTGGAGAGAGCTATCTCCAATTCTCTGACATAGATCTCCTCATCGACCTGCCTGCGCATATGTCGAGAAGAAAGTACCTCGCGTGCGGCACGAAACTCAACGTAGTCCAGGTAGCGTACGGCGATCAATATGAGGATGGTGAATACGGCGATGACACCAATTCTGAGCCCTCGTGGAATTACATAAGCCAGAAATGACAGTGCGCACGTAATCGCGCATGCGGCATACAACAGAAGAGCCGTTGTTCTTGGATCATGTCCACGATCTTGCATTACATGATGAATGTGTCCATGATCAGCTGAAAAAAGCGGCCTGTGTCGCAGGTAGCGACGCGCAACCGCGATGCAAACATCAAGCAAGGGGAGTGCCAGAATACTGATGGGAGCGAACATCCCCAGCGTGGGACCGCCGTGGTGCTGCCATGTAAGAGAGATCGCTCCAAGCATGAAACCGATCGTCAGACTCCCGCAATCTCCAAGAAAAATTGAAGCAGGGTTGAAGTTATAGAACAGGAATGCAAGAAGAGCGCCTGCCAAAGGCATGGTTGCGACGACCAGGCCGACATTGTGTTGGTATAAACCAACGGCAAGTGTGGCAAATGCGCCCATCAGACCAACACCCGAGGCCAGGCCATCCATTCCATCGATGAGATTGATGGCATTCGTGCAGACCACCAGCCAAAACGTGCAGATGACGATACTTAACAACGGGTGAGGGAAGGTTCCGAAGGCAAAGCTTTCGGGAGCATGAATGTAACCCAGAACAGAGGCCGTCACGCAAGCAACCAGTTGTCCGAAGAGTTTGATCAACGGCGTAAGGTCAAACAGGTCGTCGAGCAGCCCAACAAGAAAGATCAGGGCGGCGGGAGGTAGCAGTACCTGCAACAGGCTGTGATGCTGGATATGGATCTGCTCTCCGTGAAGATCGATCATCAGCATGAGACCGATCGTGCACGCGTACGCAAGCATGATTGCGACACCGCCAACTCGAGGCGTGGGCGTCACATGTTTCTTACGTGTCTCATCTGGTTTGTCAACCAGGTTTAAGCGCAGCGCGACGATTCTGCACAGGGGAGTGAACAGAAAACAGAGAACGAAGCTTACGACACCGAGCAGAAGCGCAAGAGACATAGTTTCTCCTAGGGGACGGAGATTGGGGGTGCTTGTTCCGGGTACGCGTTATTTGTAGTGCTGTGACGATAAGACGTGGTTCCTACAAGTTGATCGATGATGCGAGCTGTACCGAGTGGACGATCAAACTCCTGCTCGAGGGCCAACCGGCCATTCCTGCCCGCTGCTGAAATTTCGTCAGGATGTTCGGCCAGATGGTTAAGGAGGCTTACCAATCCCTCGACATCGCCGTTGTCGATGTGCCATCCGCAGGCGTGACGACGCACAATCGATGCTGGAGTTGCGGCGCCTGGACCCACAAACAAGATGGGACGGCCAGCGGCGAGTAGGCCGTACACTTTGCTGGGAACTACTGACCCACAGCAAGTCTCTCTTTGCGTCACAATGCCTATGTCGCCAGCGCCCAGGCTGGAACCAAGTTCGCCCCTTGGAACGTATGATCGCAGCTCTACAGAATTGATCTTGTCGGCTTGCAGAAACGATGCAAGCTCAGCGTGCCGGGGGCCACCTCCGACAAAGAGAAAACGGAAGCGCGCATCATCTCGAAGCCTACGGATTGCTCCGATCAGTGTCTCCACGTCGTGTGCGAGTCCCAGGTTCCCGGAGTAGAGCAGAAGCAGGGAATTGCGATCTGTATGTCGCGGAGCGACAGCGATCTGTGTGCTGTCGGCCCAGTTATCTATAACGGCAATCGTTTCGCTCTGTATGCCACGAGCAAGCAAACGAACACGCATGCATTCACCAAGCGCAATGATCGAATCCGCATTTCTTCGGGACCAATCCGCCACAACGCCTATTGACCAATTGATGATTCCCCTTGACTTGATGTAGCCAAGATCAACCGCGACGTCCGGATAAACGTCCATCTCCCAGATACAGAAGCGTGATCCTTTGAACAGTTTGAGAAGAGCGCCCACTACTGAAAGAAGCGGAGGAGTGGTCAATGTGAGTACAGCGTCAGGCCTCGGAACGCGGAACGCTTTCCACGTAGCGCCAATGTAAAAGGAGGCATACGAAAGAATGCGACCTACTGTAGACCGCGAAAATCGGAAGCCTTGTACTTGATGGACGACAACATCCGGTCTGGATTCGGGGTTTGTCTCGGCATACGTTCCACCGCAAATGACATGAACTTCATAGCCAAGCGCAACAAGGTCGCGCGCCACATCCGTTAATAGTTGGCTGGTGGCCGCGCTATCTGGCCAGAAGAACTGGTTCATCAAGAGCACTCTCATCCGGCGACCTCCTCCAGCACGCCGTTACGCACGGGCTGTTCGCGGATTGTGCGATTGCGCACAAACAGGGCTGGATTTCCTGCATAGATTTGCCAGCTTGGAATGTTCTTGCTGACAACGCTCCCAGCGCCGGCCACAGCGCCTTCATAGAGCGTGACGCCGGGGAGAAGCATGCCACGAGCACCGACCCATGCACCATTACCCAATGTGACGGGGGCTACCATCAAGCCAAAAGATGGGTCACGCCAGTCATGGTTCCCAGTGCAGATATACGCATTCTGAGAAAGGCAAGCATTATTGCCTAATGTCACCGTTGTCAGATTGTCGATCCATGCACGTTCTCCGATCCAGCAGTCATCTCCGATTCGCAAATGCCACGGATACTTCACAACTACTTCGGAGTGGATAACGACGCCCTCTCCGACAGAAGCTCCGAAGAGTCTCAGCAATGTGACGCGTAGTCGTGACGACGGAAGCAACGGTGAGCGAAACAATGGCAACCCTAATAACATCCACGCTGCGCGCCACAGGTAGGAGCGACCTGGTTCGTACCACGAATTGTCATATGACTTCAGATCAATCTGCTGATTCATATGGCATCCTCTAGAAACTCGACACTGTTTGGCCGCGGACCACCATTAATCCACTGATAGAGCTGGCCCATGCAATCAGTAACTCTTTCCCAACTGAAGTTGTCCTGGGCAAAGGCTTTTGCGCGTGTACTCATCGTGGCGTATGTTGCAGATGAAATATCCAAGGCTGTCATTAGCGTCTGCGCTAACTCATCCACATTCGTTTTGACCTGCCATCCGGCGCCAGCCTCTGTAACCTGCGGAAGATTGCATTGTTCGGAGATGATGACGGGCAATCCGCAACCAAGTGCCTCAAGCGTCGCAACGCTCAAACCTTCGGAATAAGAGGGCAGTACGAAGTAGTCAGAAGCCGCAAGGGCGCTCCACTTTGCAGAGCCCTTCAACATGTCGGTAAACAGCACGCGTGAGGACATGTTCAGCTCAACCAGAAGCCGCATCATCTTGGCCACGGTACCCTCGGAATCTGGCCCAGCTATAACAAGCACGACATCGGGATGCCGGCTGGAGATCTTTGCCCACGCATGCAGCAAAAGGTCTATCCCTTTTTTGTAATGAACGCGCCCCAGAAAGAGCAGGACTCGCTTGCCTTTGATTCGAGGAAAACGGGCGCGGAACAGGGAAGCGTCATAGGTTGCAGGGATGTCGATCCCATTTGGGATAATCGCGATTGGTCCCTTAAAACCGAATCGTCTGCAGTCCAGGGCTTCCGCTCGTGTCAATGCACGGACGCAGGCTGCGCCGTTTAGATTTCGCCGTTCAAACAGAGCAGCATAAATCTGCTTCTTGTAATGCTTATTTGCAAGCGCCCAAGGTTCCAGCATGCCGTGAGGCGAGATGACATACGGTGTGCGAGTATGGCGGGCAGCAAGGGATGCTGCAAGCGTACTTGCCTCCCATAGACCATGAATATGGACCCCCGACGATGCTTGGACCGTAGTCTGTAAGCGCCTCCGAAGAGCGCCGTCGGTCATCCATTTTGATCGGTTTGGCGGCCAGAGTGTAAGTGGGACATCAGAATGCAAATTCAATTCGCGAGTCTCTTCGGGAGAGCTGAAGGAAAGGATGCGTGCGTCATAGCCCTGGCGTTTACGTAACTCCTCAGCAAGCTTTGGCACAGTCGCACTCATGCCACCGAACCGGGGATCGATGTGTGACAGTACTTCCAGCCATAAGCCCTTGGCTGTTGTCTGCTCCGTTGGTGAACCCTGAGGGATACACACGTGTTCCATCGTCCGCATCGGTTAATCTCCGTTGGCCCGAGTGGCTGAACCCATGATTGTTACCACCTTGGCATTGCGCTCCTGATTGCGCACGCTCCCATCGGCGATGCCTACAATCTGCTGGCCAAAGTTTTGTGGCGTGTAACGCTCGATGAGTGTGAGCGAAACGTGCCCCATGCGGTTTCGCTCTTGTTCGGGATAAGAAGACATCAGCAATAGTTGGTCAGTAAGTATTGCGGGGTGCAACGGATCAAAGACGAAGCCATTTTGTCCTGGGCGGACCAAATCCTCTGCGCATCCACAACGTTTGGACACAATCACCGGAAGACTGGCCGCCATTGCTTCATTCACCACTAGGCCCCAGGGTTCACGCTTGCTTGGCAGAACGAACGTCGACGCGAATGCATACACAGGCAGCAACTCCCGTGCGCTTCGGTGCCCAAGAAAGCAAACGTGATTGTTGTAGTCGCTTGCTTTTAGCCGTTCCTTTAAAGCGGGAGCATCTGGGCCATCCCCAGCAATGACGAGCGACCATTCACCGCCGCACTTACGATATGCGAGCCATGCATCCAATAGGCCGATCACATTCTTTTCGGGAGCCAGCCGACCAACGAAGAGGAAGTAATGATCGGGAAGGCCATGTTGTAAGGAAGAAGAGTTCCGACGGATGTCTGACACGGATTCCTGGATGTGTCTGTTTCCAACTACATCGTAGAAATGTGCGATACGCTGTGGCGAAAATCCGAGTTGTAACAGGTAGCGGTCGTGTGCTGCTCCGCCCGTCACGGCCCAGTCAAACAGCGAGCGAATCAGCAGAGACTTGAGCTGTTCTCGCCATTCTTTCCGCACATGATCCGCAGCGGTTGTTTCCGTCATGAGCACGCTAATCCGCCCAGTGGCTTTGCACCATATGGCTGCGGCAATAGCAGGCAGTGTGTAATATCCCGGAACCAAAACAAGCTTGGGGCTCAACTTCGAAAGTCGCCGAACCAATGCAATCGACAAGGCAACTTTGCTCGCGTCATGCCACCCTTTCGTAGCGCAGAGAGTTTCTACAGGCAGCCCATGAACACCCTCGCGAAAGTTATAGCCTTTGTGAACACCTACTCCGCCGATGAGCTCAATGCCATGGACCTCTCCGTTAACGCCGAATGCAGCCTGCAGCCCTTTGAACCTGGCCACGTGGTATGAATACCAGTCAATCCAGATGACGACGGCACGACATTTGGCAGTGCCCGATGCTTCAGATTTCGTTTGCATGACCAACCTCGAAGTCCCGTATGTTCTCTACGTGTCGCAAACGCAGGCTATGAGCTACTGAGAAGTCTTCTCTTCGCCAGTCAAGTTGCTTCGTCACGCGCTTTGCCGCATAACGCCACAGTAACCAGCTTGGAATTGATAAGAGGAGGGAACGGAAGATAACGGCTTCCATCGTCTGCATGACGAGATAAATGGAAATAGCGTTAAGAACAATTGCTTGGCTTATCCAGTAACCGCCTTGGGTGACACTCTTCTTCCACACCCAGCCGTAGAACCATCCCAACACACCCATGAAGGGAACAGCGAACCACCAAACCTCAACCCAAAGGTCTGCCACGATCCCTGGAGCTGAACCGTCAGCTCCCTGCCAGCCCAGAGTGTCTCCGAATCCTTCGCCCGTACCCGCGTTATGCAGCAATTCTGGGATGCCAAAGTCCTCGTATTTATTGGCCCAAATCGAACTTGGAATTGGGCGCACCAGGATCTGCGCAAGATAACGGCGCATCCAGAAGTAGTGTCCCCGCCGCTCAGAACTTAGTACTGTACCGCCGCCATAGATCCATTCATTACCCGTGTCAGGCGCTTCAACGATGTTGCTGACATCTGTGTTCACGTCGAAATTGGAGCCGATATAAATGGAGCTTCGATTGGTAACGAGAAACAAAACAAGCCAGCCAAGGCAAACACCGCCGACTGCCAGCGCGACGACGGGCGGTCGCTTCTTCCGATTCACGTACCAACTCATGAAAACGAAGACTGCCAACTCAAATGTCGGTCCCCGTCGCGCCATCAGAATGGCAGAAGCAAGCCATGGCACACCAAATATGGCCAACATGCAGTATGCAGGGATGCGAGGTCCTCCGGCACTTCGCGACAGAAGGGCCGTCATAACACCCAGCAGCAGAAGGATGCTGCCATCGCGAATGTAGCCGCTGTCGTCCCATCCACCGCTGTATGACGCGCTAAAGGCATTCACAAAGCCGCCTACATTGACGATGGTGATTGCCCAGCAAAGCAGCCCTAACGAGCCTGCGATGGATCCACCAAAAAGCAGACGTTTGGCTGTGCTTGGTGAAAGCCTTCGCCTGATGTTTCTTCGAAGTACGGATCGCACGCCTACAGACAGGCAGCAGCCAACAAATGCTGCTACGCCCAGCAGATTCAGGGTGGCGATGAACAGTAGTTGATTGCTGTCAAAGAAACGCGACAGGCCTCCGTTCATGTAGAGCTTCCACGGCATCCACGTGTAGAGGAATGCCATCATTGGACCTATCAGCACGAGAGGATGGAAAATGTCATGGCTTCCATCCAACGCGCAGATGGTACCGATGAGAGCAATTGCGCCGGTGGCAATGAGAAGAGCGACGAACATTATGCGGCCTCCTCGTACACTGCCTGACCAGCCAAAGCGTTACGCACGGCTCGCACAATGCCTTCGTGAAACCGCGTCCACGGAAAAGTCTCTGCACATGATCGAGCTGCCAGTCGCATGGCCAACAGTTCCTCGCGGTGGGTCAATGCCCATGCAAGTCGCTCCGCAATTTGTTCGGGACTGCGTGGATCGACGATGAAGCCTTCTACTCCGTTGTGAATAAGATCTGGCGCTGCGGTGTTCGTTGTCGATAGAACAGGAAGCCCACATGCGAGCGACTCAAGCAATACTTGTCCAAAACCTTCCGCAACGGATGGAAGAATGAACAAATCTGCATCCTGGTATGCCCTCACTAACTCTTCGGGGCTTACGGATGGGCGAACTATTACACGGCGTGCTTCCTGCTCGAACAACTCAAGTCCATCAAGAACACGACCGCAGACCGTGAGTTCGATTGGTGCATCAGGAAGAAGCGCGAGAGCCTGCAAGAGATACTTGATACCTTTTCGCTGATTGATGCGACCGACGAACAACAGGCGGAGTGGCTTTGATGTGTCGCGGTCCAATGTGAGGTCGGGCTGAAACTTATCAAGATCAATGCCGTACGGCACCACCTGCACAGAATTCGCTTTTACGCCATGCATAAGCAGGCTGCGCTTCGTAAAGGAAGAGGCTGCCAGAGAGGTATGCGGCATCTTCGTTTCGTGAATGAGTCGCTCGAAGTCATCCGGAGGAAGATTCAGCTCCCATTCCTGCAGAAGCGAGTGAGCGCAATCAGGGTGTGCCTCTAACTCTGCTTGCAGCAAGGAGCGCATTGTTTCTGGGTGCGGGTGCAGCTGGAACAAAATGCCTGCACGTCCAGCCGCTTGGAATGCATCGAATGCGTAATAGCTGTAGCTCAGTAACTCCGCACCACGACGCGCGGCGGTGTTGCCTGCCAAACGTCCCAGACGAGCGTCAGCATTTCGCGTCAGCCAGCGTCGAGTATTGAAGGGTACAAAGCGAGCCTTATCCAACAGAAAACTACCGATGCCTGCGATGAGGCATGTTTTGACTTGTGATTTTGGCAAGCCCGGCGCACTACGCTGTCTTAGAACAGTCAGCACCCGCTTGGGCAACCATGCCGCTAATATGCGACCGCACATGGTCTCTTCTGACCAGAAGAAATCTGTGACCAGGCATTCCAGCAGTCCTGCCTTTGAGAGTGCCAGCGCTACCTGGTAACGGTCGCGTGCGCCATTGTGTACGACGACGACTTTGCCAGATCTGGCATTACTCGACTCTCGTGGGCCAGGAGCAATGGAGGAGGTTTTCATTGTTTGCCTCCTGCCGCGAAGAAGGGAAGACGACGTAGGGAAAACACGATTCGCTGGCGAAGACTTTGCAGCATCGCCTGGCTAGGCAGGCAAGAGTGTTTCTTGCCGAGTCTGTATAGCAGTGTTATGCAAAGTACGACAACGCACAGCATCAGCAAGGACAAGGAGCCGCTATTAGATGGGCGCGCGATACGGATCGCACTCAACAGCGCAAGAAAAACAATCCCGGTGGTGCTCATAGCGAAGAGCGAAACCATGCCAGATGGAAGACGATCGCGACGTGAGAGTGCAATCAGAACTAATAATGCGATGAGAATATGTGCTGCAAGAAACACGGCCATGGCTTGAGCGGCGTTGCCGCCGTGCAGCATAAGGGCCGTTCCGAGAAACGCAGTCGTTACCGCCCATACCGTATTGATTACAGCCGTCAGTCGGATCGACACCACGCTAAGGCGAGCCGACGGTGGTGCATTTCCCATTTGAATGACAGCTACTCCCACCGCAATGCTGACTGCGAGTGCCGCGTTCGCATAGACCTGCCCATACATCAGCCGCAAGAGTAATGGAGCAATAACCATCGTGACGGCAGCTATGGCGAAGCTAACGCTTGTTGAGGCAAAGGTGCAAAGCATCATTACGCGTTGTGCAGTCCCCGTTCCCTCGCCGGGTGTGGCCATTGCAGAGAAACTACCCTCCGTCAACAGGGAAGGGATCAATCCAATCAGGTTTCTCAACTGGCTTGCAATGGAGAAGAAGCTGATTTGTGCGAGGGTAGAGTCGCCACGTGCCACCAGAACGGTAACCCACCATCCTGCAACGTTTGCACTAACCAGTCCCGAAAGTTGCACCAGACCGTAACTCCACACCTCACGCATAAGAGGGAAGAATGCTACGCCTGCATGATGGCCAATGGGAGGTTGCAAGCGAAGCCGCGCGGCCATGATGCAGCACAGAAGTACGGCGCCTACTGTAACTGCTCCATGGGATGCCACCATGTTCCTGGCATTACCGGTCATGGCCATTGCCGGGATAACGGCAAGCATGCCAAGTCCGACCAGCAGTGAAAGAACTGCGAGCGCGACCAGGCGTTGCTGCCCCACAAAGAATCCGCGTGCGCATTCCAACAACACCATGCCTGCTGCAGTGATGCCCGCAATGCGCAACAGCCCGGCCAGGTCAGCTCGATGCAACAGAGCCGCGATGGGCGATGCCCCCAGCGTCAGTGCCAGTGCTGCTATTGCAGCGGAGCAGAGCGAGATGGTAGCCATTACCTGTGCGAACACACGATAGCTGCCGCCATCATATGGATACTTTCCTGAGAAGCGTGTAGCGGTCGTTCCAATACCGCCCGCCGCGTATACCGAAATGTTGTTTGCAGTGGTGACGCCCACCGAGTAAGCGCCGAAGGTCGCAGGCCCAGCCAGACGTACTGCAAGAACGTTCGCAAGGAAGGTTGCTCCACGCTCAATGAAGACTGCTGCGCTCAGGATCGATACGCCCTTTACCACATGCTTCGCGACGTCTGGCGGAATCCTTTCGCGCGCAGCAGTGGGCAACGGAGCGAGCAGCTCTTCACTAAGCAGCGGTTCTTCTGCGAGAGCATTTGGCATTAGGTGGTTGCCTCGCGATCTGCTCCTGTTCCGCGGTATTCGTAATAGCCTTTGTAGTACGCACGCTGACCTTCGCGCCTCGGGTCGAAATCGTTCAAAATGCTGCCGGCGATCGTTACCCGGTCTCGCTGTAGCATGTTGCGCACGGTAAGGGCATGCGCCTGCCTGGTAACGCCGGAGCGGAAGACGAGTATGGTGCGGCTTGCGTGGCCCGCCAGGATGCGTGCATCCGAGATGTGCAGGACCGGTGGTGAGTCAATCAGAACAACGTCGAACACATCGGATAATTTTTTAAACAAGACATCCAGTTGTGCAGAGTGAAGGAGATCAGAGATGGATGCCTTACCCGTACCAGATGGGATGAGGAACAGATTCTGGTAACTCGTCGGCTTACAGAACAGTTCCAGATCATTCTCATGAGCCGCCACGCCATCGATCAGAAGATTGCTCAGGCCCTTGTTGTTGTCCACGCCAAGCACTTCATGTAAACGTGGCTTACGAAGATCGCCGTCTACTAGTGCCACACGTAGTTTCGCTTTACTAAGAGCAATGCCAAGATTTGTTACTACTGTGGTCTTGCCTTCGTTTGCTTCAGGCGAAGTGACAACAAAGACACGAGATCGTCGATCTGGTTGTGAGAGCAGCACTGAGAAGGTGGTGCTCCGGTATGCTTCCGCCACAAGCGCCTCATCGCGCCATACAGTGCTGGTATCGCGAGATGTAGTCCCAGTGCGAGGGGACGAGAGTGTGAGGGCACCTTGCAAAGGTGGTTTACCGTTCGCAGCTAGTTCGAATTCGGCGTGGGGCGAAGGGATTACACCAAGTTCGTCCAACTTAATAAACCTGCCGATGTCACCCGGAAGACGAAGACGGGGTGCCTGTCGCTCCAGAAGGAAGGCGATCGCTATGCCGACTATAAGTCCGATAAATGCCCCCACGACGGCATTCATGCCACGCTGGGGATAGATAGAAGATCGAGGAATCCGCGCGGTATCAACAATGCGAATGGTGGAGGCAGGCACGGCCGATGCAAAGCCGGCTTCCTTGGCGCGCTGCAATAGCGTTTGATACAGCTGCTGTTCCGATTGCACCTCGCGCCGTAAAATTTCGATTTCGGAACTCTTCTCCAGGGTGGACGATACGGTCCCTTCCAGTGCGTGATAACTCAATCCCAAGAGATCTTCGCGATGCTTCGCAGCCTGGAACGCTTGCTGCAATTTCGAAGTAGTAATGCCTTTCTCATGCTGCATCGCCTTCTGTGTTTCCGCTATCTGGGCATGCAAATGGATCATCTTAGGATTAGCGTCCGTTAGGTTCGACAAAGCCGCTTCTTGCGCCTCCAGGTCGGACAAACGCGACTTCAAGGCTATGTAAGCTGGACTGTCCGGAGAGGCGTCGGCTGAGCCTTCCTGCATCTCGGCTAACTCAGCCTGCTTTTGCATACGGTCTGCCTGGGCTCGCACGAGTTCCGTCTGCATTTCACGAAGACGTTGTTCTCCCATGACATCGGTAGGGGCATTGAGAAGAAGGCCATTGCCGCCTGCGGCAATCTCAAGGCGGTGTTGGGACTCTTCGGCTTTTTGTCGAACGTCTGCTGCCTGCCGCACAAGCCAATCGCTGATGTGTCTAGCCTGTGCGCCCCTGCTTTCGAGATCGAGCTCCTGAAACTCCGAGGTCAGGGCATTGCAGTAGCGCGCCGCAAAGGCAGCATCCCACGAGCCGCAGGTCACCTCGATCAACTGCGATATGCCAATGGGTTTAACTTTGACGTTTTTGGCTGTGTCCTCGATGAGCTTGTCATACGGTATCTGACTGCCGGATTGTAGATGGAGCACTCGCCACAAGCGCGATAGCAGATCGTTCCGCATCACAAGGTCAGGATGGCCTTCTTTACTGAACTGCGACTCCACTCGGTCTGAAAGCGATTCGCTGCTAAGTAGCTTGATCTGTGTCTGGAGTACTGCATCGCTGGGCAAAGTGGCGGTGGGCGCGACGCTGCGAGCATCCATGAAGTCACTATTCATGGGCTGAATCTCAACGGAAGTACGCGCCTCATACAAAGGTTGAGTTGTCAGGTGTAGAAGCAGGCTGATCGTTATTCCTGCTAGCATCATGCCAGCGATGAGCCAGCGATGGCGCAATACCGTCTGGAGATACTCCGCCGGCATACTCGGTCGATGATGTCCTTCAGGCTGAGAGTCGGCCGAAGATGGATCCTCCGCGGAATCTTGCCATGCAAGATCGCGGTTTTGATGAGGCCTAAGTCGAGTTTCGATTCTGCCGTCGTTGCGTCTTAGATGCAAATCTCCCCCTGCCATACACTCACGATTGAGAAAGCCAGTCAGCGGTAAATGAGGATGCCGGTTGTAACCTGCAGAATGGCTTCTGCTGTTCTACGCGCGCCGGACTTGGCCGCACTGTTAGGTACGAAGAGAATGTCATCTGCGAATAACATCGGATCAGCTTGCTTGCCAGCGAGTATCTGGTTGATATTTACCGGGATTTCCTCTCGTTTTTCACCACCTGGGTTCACCAGTCGCAGTATCTTGGCATCCTGACTGCGGGCGTTGGGTGACAGGCCCTCTGCAAGCGCCAGAGCTTCGACCAGGGAAATACTTCCACTGGAACGAAGCGGAAAGCCGCCAGCGCGATGTACGTTGCCGATGACATAGACAAGACTTCCCTTAGGAATCGAGACTACGTCGCCTGCTCGGAGTGGAATGTTATTTTCAGGAGCCTTCGCCGCCAGAAGATCATCGAGAGACAAAACAATGCGTGAATGTCCATCAGGAGTTATGGTGGCACCTGGCAGTGGCAGCACTCCAGACTTAGCATCTCTCGTTAGGATGACCTTGGGGCCAGCGTCCGGGCGTATTCCGCCCGCCTTCGTGATAGCAGAAACTACTGTAAGAGTCCCGGTAATTTCCTGCACACTCGGTGAATTTACCTCGCCCACTACCGATACCGTTCTGCTCTGACTACTGAGTACAGATACAGAGATTACGGGCTCGTGGACGTACTTAGAGTAGCGGTCAGTTAACCTGGCTCGTAACCCGGCGATCGTCAACCCATCGACCGGGACCAGACCGACAAGGGGTAGATCGAGGTTTCCGTCGGAAGCAATCCGAACGTTGAGGTTATGCACCTCGTCCAGGTCTTCAACGTTTATTTGGAGTTGATCGCCGCCAGCGACGATCTCAGCCGTGCCGTCTAATCGGCTGGTTTGATCAACCGGTGAAGACGATTGTGGCGCAGGCGATTGCCCGCATGCGCACATAGTCGTTGCAAGGGTCCAGCTCACAAGAGAAGTCGCTCTCATAACGGACCTTGTATCGAGAACACGGATTAGGAAACCCGCATTCGACGACCTTGGGAGATTGAAGTCCAGCCTGGGGTAGGCAAAGAGGATGGTGCAAGTTTTAGACCAATCAGGACGCTGGCTCCCAATAACCGATCTATTTATTAATAAGTTCGATCATGTCAACAGAACGAACTGTGACGCTTTGCATGACGTCATCTTGTATCTAGAGATATGGAAAATAACAGAAAACTGGCAAGGCATATGTGCAGTGTTTTGCATAAAGTATGCAAGTAACTGCATACATCTCTGTTTGTGTTAGGTCTTTTGCGCGTCTCAGTTATTAGTGATGCCCGGCCGAAGAAGATGATGTCGGAGCAGATGGCGCCGACACGGAAGCAGGAGCAGAAATGTGAGGGCCACCGCCCGCCGGGCCGGTGTAACCACCGCCAGTGCGAGCTCCACCGGAATAATTGCCGCCTTCGACATGCGAACTGCCTGAGTATCCGTTCCCACCTCCTGAATAGCCTGCATAACCACCGGGGCGTGAAGTCGAGATGTAGCCGTTCGTGTTTGCGGCACTGCTCCGGGAATATCCGCTGCCATTACTCCGCTCGGCATAACTATTGTTGTGTGTCTCTCGGTTCTGGGTGTTGGGTCGATCGAAGGTACCTGTGTGACCGCCCAGACGCGTTTCCGATCCTTTACCATCTCGCGCAGCGAAACTAATGTGGCTTGAGGAAGGGAGATCGTTTCGGTTCGTCGGAGTAAAGAACACGGGGACGTTGCTTGATCCAGCTTTATTCGCGGTTTCGGAGAGCTTATTCAGCTTGCCGAACTCGCCTCGCGGAACTCCGAGACCCGCTGAGTCGTTGCGGAAGTTGAACGAGCCTGTGGCGCGATCGACATGTGAGAATTTGAGCGGTTTCTCGTTAATCGCAATCATGGAGCTCGCCTTACCTGAAATCGGATGAGGCTGTGGTGGGAACGGATGAACGCGGCTGGGGTCATGTCCGAAATGGTGACGATCGTGATCGCGATATGGGGCGCGGACAGTGAGGCCGTACCAACTGCCCCCTGGTTGCCATCCCCATGCTCCGCCACATTGCAGCCATGAGCCGTAGTGGAACGGAGCCCATCCCCAGGGATACGGGGATACCCAGCTATAGCCGCTACCGGGATACAGAGTCCAGATGCCGCTGGAGTAGGGATCCCAAGTTGCAGAGGTGAAGTAAGGTCGCCAAATACGTCCGCAACCGTCCACATCGGAGAACGCGCCGTAATAATTGAGATCTGCGAGACCATACGAGACGCCTGAGCCTGCGAGAGCGTTTCCGTGGTAGTACCGTTGGTGGTATTCCGTCTGTTGCTCGTCCCAGCTGTCAAAAGGAGCGTCTTCAATGCCGGCGATCAGGTCTGCGGATGCGTGTGTCTCTGTATTGAAGATAAGACTCTTCATTTTGCCGACTTCACGGGATCCTGATGTGTTCGTGAAGTCGACCGAACCTGAGATAACCGAAAGGCGGCTCTCAGAAGTCTTTATCTCCAGTCGGAAATGGGATCCTGGCCGGGGCGTAATGACGCCGTCACCAGAATTCAAGCGAAACGTGTTGACTTTGGTCTTGTTGAGTGAGACATAGACTGTTCCGCTGAGCACGTTCATGCTGGAAATCGTGCTGCCTGTAGCAGTGCGGCTGAGTTGTGTGAAGTCCACCTGTGTTTCCGGTATCAGGCGAAGCGTGGTGCCATCTTCAAACTCAACTTCTGCAGATCCCGTACCAGTCTTCAGCCGTGAGCTTTGGGTAATGGGCAGGTTGTTGAACGCGGCTTCAAAACCCCGGCCTATATTGCGGTCCATTTCGACCTTGCCGTTGGCCTGACTCAGGCGGACGATGCGTATCGTGTTCGCGCTGTCGGGATCGTCAGAGACCTGCCCAACAGGGGACGAAGCATTTCTTTCGACAAGATCAGGCGTGTCTGCCTGTGTCGAGTTGGAGGGCAGTTGAGCCTGCAGCGCCGGGCCATGGCTCATGACAACGAGCGTAATGGAGAGGAGTGAGATTGTGCGATTCATATCCGCCTCGTAACGTAGGTCGAATTGATTGGGCCTGCCCGCAACAGAAGGGAAGCATGACCCGAAACCAGACGAGTATAGGCCGCCGTAAGGTGTCAGGCAATGATTCCCCAAGACGCGCCTGGTTGGTACGTGGCAAGAGTTTATGCACGGACATTTTGCAAAGGGCCATACAACGGTAGCCGAGCCACCGAAAAGTGACTCTCATGGGGGCGCTTTCAAGAACTCTAGAGCCAGCCGCGTGTGCGGGCGATGCGTGCAGCGTCTGTGCGGTTGGCGGCTCCGAGTTTGGCGATCGCTTCCGAAAGGTAGTTGCGCACGGTGCCTTCGGAAAGATGTAGTTCCGTTGCGATATCGGCGGAACTGCGGCCATCGCCTGCTCGTTGGAGAATCTGACGTTCGCGGTCGGAGAGTGGGTCGGCGTCGGCGGCCCATGCTTCGGCTGCTAGCGCGGGATCGACGGCGCGTAGACCGGAGTGTACGCGGCGGATGGCTTCGGCGAGTTCCGATGCGGGGCGGTCTTTGAGGAGATAGCCATGCGCCCCGGCGTCGAGCGCACGCCGAAGATAGCCGGGACGTGCGAATGTGGTCAGGATGATGACGCGGGCTTGTGAACCAGAATCTTTGAGATGCGAGGCGAATTCGAGGCCGGTCATCTGCGGCATCTCAATGTCGGTGACGACGATGTCGGGGTGATGTTCGCGTTCGAGACGTTGCGCTTCGCGACCGTCGGCTGCCTGGGCTACGACTTCGATGTCGTGTTCTAACTCGAGCAAAGCGGCCAGGGCTCCGCGGAGCATGGTCTGGTCTTCGGCGAGCAGGACGCGGATTGATTGCTTTGCTGTCATTGAGGTAGCTGGAGTTCGAGACGTGTTCCGGTTTCGCGGGTGAGAAGCAAACGACCGCCGAGTGATTCGACACGTTCGCGCATGCCGCGGAGGCCATTTCCTTCGCGGGCTTCTACGTGTTGTCCGTCGTCTTCAATGATGAAGCGTCGTTGGCCGTTGGCGGTTACAAAACGTAAGCGGCAGGTGTGTGCGTGAGCGTGGCGCACGATGTTGGTAACTGCTTCCCGCAATGCCAATGCGAGTACGCTCTCTTCTGTTGCAGTGAGTTTGGCTTCCGTAGAGTCAGCGGCTTCCACGTGCAGTGTGACGCCTGCTGTGTTCAATGTCTTGCGGGCTGCTTCAATTTCTGCGGCGAGACCGCGAGCGCGGTAGCCTCCGATGGCTTCACGAACTTCCGCAAGTGCGGTGCGGGCTGTGCGCTCAACTTCAGCGATTTCTTCGGTAGCGCGTTGCGGGTTGTTCGCGATGAGACGTCCGGCAAGTTCACTTTTCAGCACGATAAGTGAGAGTGTATGGCCGAGAACGTCATGTAAATCGCGTGCGATGCGCTCACGTTCTGCCACAGCGGCGAGTGCTTCAATCTCTTCCTGCGCCATGCGGAGTTTGGCGTTGGATTTGCGCTGCTTGGCAAAGAAAAAGTTGCTGCCACCCACAATGAGTGCCAGAAACGAACCCATCCAGCCGCTGACAGGCGAGACATGCCAGCCTTGTGCGTGCAGGAAGTAGGTCTCACTGAGCATCGTGGCGGCTTCGAAGAGGATGAAGCCGATGACGACGTAGGCGTTGTCGATGACAAAGGGGAGGAAGCCTGCGGCGTAGATGAAGAAGGTAATACCACCGGAGTTCCAAGGGAGAGACGTTAGGCCGAGTAGGTAGGTAGCGGTGACCATGCCGTAACGTACGATTTTGTCGCAGGATGTAGCGTAGAAGTAGAAGACGCCGAGGAAGGTCGCAAAGAATACGACTGTTCCAAGCCAAAGGCTAAGGCTGGGATTGAAGACGGGATCGAGGAAGAGGAACGTGCTGTAGGCGAGCCACACAAGTGTGGCTCCCTTGTTGTCCATCGTTTGACGTTTTGTCTTCTGGTCTTCCATGTAGATTCCGGTTATGCGTTGTCAGCGCGCTTCTGGTATGCGAGCCACGTGATGCCGAGCATGATGAGCGTGAAACCCAAGAGTCCGAGGATGTGCGTTAAGAATGTACCGTCGGACGGAGCGCCGAGGGCTGCGTACATCATCTGAGCAAGATGATACGTGGGGAAGACGGGAGCGATCACTTGCAGTGCGTGCGGCAGGAACCTGAGCGGTACCCACAGGCCAGATAGGAAGCTCATGGGAAGGTAAATGAGGTTGGCGATGCCGCCTGCTGCCGTTGGTGGAACGAGGAATGCCATGGCCAGTCCAAGGCAAGAGAACGGGACTGCGGCGAGTGCAGCGATGCCCATGATCCGCAGGTATTCCGACAGAGTGATGTGGACGTGTCCGAAAGAGATGCCGAGGACGGTGAGGATGGACACGATGATGAGCGAAAAGGCCACGGCCATGCATGCTTTGGAGAGGACATAGGCGAGTGGAGGCATAGGGCTTGCCTGTTTGAGTTCAAGCCACCCCGCAGACCGATCGAGTGCAACGCCCACGCCTATGCCGAAGATGGCTGCACCGAGCGAGCCGAAAATGGAATAGCCGCCGAGCAGGTACTTGGCGACGGCAACAGTACCGACGGTTTCGTTGCGGTTCATCATGAGGCCGAAGAGGCAATAGAACATGACCGGGAAACCGATGGCTGAGAGTGAGAAAGCCCGTGTGCGGAGGGCGCGCAGTACTTCGTATCGAATCTCCGTAAGAAAGATACGAAATGGGCTGGGTTCAGCTGCGGAGACGATGGGCAGGGTGGCGGTGGTGGACATGGCTGGCTCCGTTAGTTCTGCGAGGTGAGGGCAAGGAAAGCATCTTCCAGAGCGGGGCTCTCTACTTCGAGCGCGCTGAGGGATTCATCGAGCGCGAGCATTTCGCGCAGAGTGGCTTCGGGTTGCTCGCTGGTGATTTCTGTGAGATTGCCGACGCTGACTACTGCGACGACACCAGGCATAGCTTGCAGATGGTCGGCCATGAGGGTGGTGGTGCAGCGGATCACCTTAACGCTTCTGGTTGTGACAGAGCCTCGGCCCATGGATTTAACTTCTGCTGGTGTCCCTTCGCAGATGACCTTGCCTTTGTTGATCACGATGATGCGGTGGGAGAGTGCGTCGGCTTCTTCGAGATAGTGCGTGGTGAGCAGCACGGTTTTGCCACGTGCGGCGAGAGCGCGAATCTCTGCCCACATAGTGTGGCGCGATTCTATATCGAGGCCTACGGTGGGTTCGTCGAGGAAGATCAGGTCGGGGTCGCCTGCCAGTGCAATGGCGAAGAGGACGCGCTGTTTCTGTCCACCGGAAAGCTGACCAAAGAACCTGTCTTCAATTTCCTGTAGACCAGCGGCTCTTACTAAGTCGGCGTAGGGTAGAGGATTTGGGTAATAGCCTCGGAAGATGTTGATATGCTCGCGGACGCGAAGCATCTCTGGAGCGCGGCCAACCTGCAGCATGACGCCAGTGCGTAGGCGTGTGTGAGGATTGCGCGGGTCTGCGCCGAAGATGCCGACTGTACCGGAAGTCGGTGCGCTGAGACCCATCATGAGTTTGACTGCGGTGGACTTGCCTGCGCCATTGGGGCCAAGCAAGGCGATGATCTCTCCACGGCGCAGATTAAGCGAGAGGCCATCGAGCGCGGTGACGCCGTTCTTGTAGCGCTTCGTGATGTTGTCGAGTGACGCGACGGTTTCCATTGCAGCGGGCATTGGCGACTCCTGAATACGAGTCTGAGTATGCAAGCCGAGCGGATGAGAATTGAGTGTGGCGTGTCAGCAATCGGTTATGACATTTGTCATCTGGTAGCAGCACATGCACCCTAGTGCAAGCAATCTGCGGGAAGTCACACGGGCCATAGTGAGGCATAACGATGGTACATCGGTTCACATCGACGTCCAGCTCCATAAGCTAAGGCGCAACTTTGGTAAAGCCAACGATTGTGGTCGGCAGCATAATCAGTCGGCCGTTTTCCTGCTTGCTACGTTGTGAGGCATCCATAACAGCGAAGATTTCGAGTGTTTCTGCGGCAGGCACTGGTGATTGGCCAGTCTGCATGAAAGTAACAATTGCCCGCACGAGGGGAGCGTAGCTGGCAGATAAAGTCTTCTGAACTGGTGGGTGAGCGGGTTGGAATACCTCAGCGCCAAACGGTTCATCAGGACGTATAAGTCGTACAGTGCCAGTGCGTCCATCACGCCAGATCATTGTTAACACGTCGGTTTGTGCCGTGTGTGCGCGTGCCACCGATTGAACGCCAGGACCGAAGATACCGTATAGCGCCTCAATGGAGTGAATCCCGTACCAGGCAAGGTCGAGTCGATAGTTCTCTCCCAGATCTCCTGGTCCCCATACTTCTGCGCTTACCGCATCGTGAGGCAAGTCGGTAGCTGCATAGCGCAATGCAGATGCGCTGAACCACGCTGTGTGATGATCACGCGCAAGTTTTGCCATTTGTAACGCATCGTTAAGTGATGGGGCGAAAGGCTTATCGACAAATACAGGTTTATTGCATGCAATTGCTTGCCGGAACTCTGCAGGGCGAAGTTCGGGGTCCACGCTGAGTAATAACAGGCCGTCGACTCGTGTACAAAGATCAGAAATAGATGCAACGAAGGGGATTGAATTCTGTTCAAGTTGCTTCGTGAACTTTTCAATGCGATCCCGACTCAGTGCGAGCCGTGGGCTGCCACCCCGGTAAGCAGCCACAATGGTCGCACCGGGAATGTGGTCCTGTTCAGATGCATTGTTCAACAAGCGTGTGAACTCGACTGCATGTGAAGAGTCAGTACCAATGATGCCGAGACGCAACGATTGTGCAGCCAGAGATGGCAGGAAAGAGCACAGAAACAAGGAAAAATAGAGTGCTCTTTTCATCACAGTTGACCTCGTGCGTAGATCAAAGGCTCATCGTATCCCAGACGGCAGTACGTTGCGGTGCAACCTTCATGCAAAAGCGCGATGCGAAAGTTTTCAGGATCGCTTCGATTGCATGCCATGAGGTCATAATGCGTAGGGATGACAAGGTTGGGGCGAATCACCTTTATAAGTTGTGCAGCATCGGACGAGCTTAAATTGTGAAATCCGCCATTGATGCAGATGGCGCAAATGTCGACATCCTTTGGGAACAGGTCCTCCAGGAGCTGCGCGTACGCGGTATCGCCCGTGTTGTAAAACGTGATGCCATTGTCAAAGGTGCACTTCAGACCAATGTGGTTCAAGTCTGTGTTGTCTGTTGGCAGTGCAAATGTGCCTTCGATGTTTATTCCGAAAAGACTGAGGGACTCTGAAGGGTGTAGAAGGAGTTGTTTCTGCTCCGAAATCCCCCATTCGCGCACACGTTGCATCGCCTGGAATGGGCCGACAATCCATGGCCTGCAACGCAGGCGGCGCAACGTCGCCTCGTCAAGATGATCTTCATGGGAGTGCGTGATCAACACCACATCGACATCCAGATCCTCTGGCTCAAGAGGGGGAGGGATTACGCGTGAGAGATCAAACTGACTAGAAGCATATTTCTCTCCACATGAATTCGTCAGGTATGGATCAATCGCTATTCGTGTACCGTCGGAGGTCTTGAGTAGAAAACCGTTCTGACCGAGGAACCAAACCCCCAGACTTTCCGGGCCAATTTCGACCTTTCGTATGTTCGTCATACGCTCGGCCGATGTCAGCGTATGAGAACGTTCTGCTTCATCTGGCACGGTAGAAGCTCCTCTTGTGACTCAGAGATGGTGGCTGATTTTTAAGTTCTGCAAAGTTTCTGTTGACAGAAGGTAAATTGAGCTTTTACGTTGATCTTACACAAACAGAACATATTCTTATCAGTAGAACGGATGCGAAATTGCAGTCTGAGATTGCTCTCGAAGAACTTCTTACTCGTCCATCGGCTGCCGACGTCGCAGCAATGAAGGATCTCGATGGAGACATTCTGGTGCTTGGTGCGGGCGGCAAGATGGGGCCGACGCTTGTGCACCGGATGGCTCGTGCGATCCGTTCTGCCGGTGTTGCCAAGCGCATTTATGCCGTGGTGAGAAAGGATCGTGATGGTTCCTTCCAGCAGCAAGATGATGTTGTGAAGCTCATCGAGACTGACCTTCTCGATCCGGCAAGCTACCGTTTGATGCCTGATGCTGCCAACGTTGTCTTTATGGCTGGACGTAAGTTTGGTTCTGCAGGCGATCAGCCGATGACCTGGGCTACGAATGTTTGGCTACCTGGCCTGGCAGCGGATCGTTATCGTGGTTCACGCATCATTGCTTTCTCAACAGGGAATATTTACCCGTTCGTTCCTGTGGCAAGCGGTGGCGCAACAGAAGAGACCATGCCTAGTCCCACAGGGGAATATGCGCAGTCTGCGCTGGGACGAGAGCGAATTTTTGAATACTTTGCGAACACGTATGGATCTCCTACTCTCATCTATCGACTGAATTATGCAGTCGACCTTCGCTACGGCGTGTTGGTTGATGTTGGACAGAAGGTACTTGAAGGAAAGCCGGTAGATGTCACGACCGGTTATGTGAATGTGATCTGGCAGGGTGATGCTAATTCCTATTGCCTGCGCGCCTTTGCGCACTGTGGGAACCCAGCGGTTCTGCTTAACGTTACTGGCAACCGAACGTTATCAGTGCGTGCATTGGCTGAGCAGTTCGGTGAACGCTTCGGGAAGAAGGCGATCATTACTGGCGAAGAAGCACCGACCGCACTGTTGAGCAATCCTTCACTATGCGAATCGCTGATGGGAGTGCCAGAGATTAACGAAGATGACCTCTTCGAAATGACTGCCAACTGGCTAAGTACAGGTGGTACAACGCTGGGCAAGCCTACCAAATTCGAGAGTCGTGATGGCCGTTTCTAAGATCCCTTGGAAAGAACAATTGCGTAAAGGTGCAGCAATTCCTGCGCACCCGTTAGCGTTGACATCGGAACGAAAGCTGGATGAGCGACATCAGCGAGCGTTATCACGCTACTACCGCGATGCAGGTGCGCACGGGGTCGCCGTGGGAGTGCATTCGACTCAGTTCGAAATCCGCGAACCTCAATTTGGGCTGTATCGTCCGGTGCTGGAGATGAGTGCGGACACACTGAAAGATAGCTCCATGATCATGGTGGCGGGCGTGTGTGGACGCACTGCGCAGGCACTTTCAGAAGCACGAACAGCTTCAGATCTTGGCTACCATGCGGCTCTTCTCAGTCTCGCAGCCATGGGTGATGCGCCGATCGATGAGATTCTCGCGCATGTAGCTGCAGTGGGTGAAGTGATGCCCATCATCGGTTTCTATCTACAGCCAGCAGTCGGTGGACGTGTTTTCCCGTATGAGTTTTGGAGACGTTTCGCTGAAATTGAATCTGTCATCGCAATCAAGATTGCGCCATTCCACCGCTACGCTACGCAGGATGTGTTGCGCGCCGTGATTGACTCCGGTCGAAGTGATGAGATCACGCTTTACACCGGCAATGATGATCACATCGTTCTGGATCTGTTGTCGCCGTTTAGCTATAGCGGAAAGACGGTTCGCATGCGGGGCGGCCTGTTAGGACACTGGGCTGTATGGACTCATGCTGCAGTTCAAATGCATCAAGAGATTCAGCGCACTGTAGAAGAAGGCAGTCTCATCGATCCGAAATGGCTTGTGCGCAATGGGGAAGTGACCGATATGAACTCGGCGATCTTCGATGTTGCGGGAAAATTTCACGGTTGCATTGCAGGTATTCACGAAGTTCTAGTTCGACAGGGACTGATGGCCGGCCGCTGGTGCTTGAATCCCAATGAGGATCTTTCGCCGGGACAGGCGGAAGAGATTGATCGCGTGATTCGTGCCTACCCACACCTTGTCGACGACAGTTTCGTGCAGGAAAACCTGCATTGTTGGCTTTCGTAATCTTCAACTTTCTACACTCGGCTTCAGCGGAGACAAATCATGTACGGATCTAGCCTTGATCGCGTGATTTTTGTGGTGTATCTGCTGATGAACGTTGTCGTGGGATTCTGGATAGCCCGGCGCGGCACGAGCGATGCAAAGGGCTATTTTCTTGCCGGTGAGCAACTGCCCTGGTATGCCATTGGCGGTTCTATCATCGCCGCAAACATAAGCACAGAGCACTTTATAGGCATGACTGGCGCGGCCTATTCTGTAGGCTTTGTTGTCGCGCAATGGGAGTGGGGCAACTGGTTCACTCTCTCTGTATTGCTCTGGGTATTCCTACCTTACTATCTGCGTGGCGGCATCTACACGATGCCGGAATTTCTTGAGCGGCGTTTTAATCGCACCTGTCGTTACATCTTTGCTGTTGCTTCGTTGATCTTGTGGATTGTGGCGCAGATGGCAGTCGTGGTGCTTGCTGGAGCCAAAGCACTGCAGGGGATGTTTGGTTTGTCTCCACTCTGGACCATCCTTGGCTTAGCGGTTCTGGCCGGTAGCTATACGATTTACGGCGGTCTGAAAGCTGTAGCGTGGACTGACTTCATACAATTTCTGACGCTCACAATTGGCGGTGCCATCGTTGCCGTCGCAGGAATTCATCGTGTTGGTGGCGTGGTTGCGTTGATGCACGCGGAGCCACAGAAGTTCAGAATTATTTATCCGGCAACTGATCCCAACTATCCATGGTTTGGTGTCTTCACGCTATTTTTATCAATTGGTATTTGGTACAACTGTACGAACCAATTCATCGTCCAGCGATGCCTTGGAGCGCGTTCCGAGTGGGATGCTCGCATGGGCGTGATCTTTGCCGGTCTGATGAAGCTTGCCATACCGTTCCTGGTAGTCATTCCTGGCATCGTTGCCTATCGTCTCTTTCCCGGTTTGCAGGATCCTGACCAAGCTTATCCGGTGCTGGTGAGGGAACTTGTTCCTAGTGGACTTGCAGGAGTTGTGATCGCGGGCGTTGCAAGCGCTCTCCTCTCGCATCTTTCTTCTGTGCTCAACTCGTCAAGCACCGTCTTCACGATGGATCTATATCGTCCTCTGTTGAAGCCAAATGCATCTGACAGACACCTGGTACGAGTGGGAGCATGGAGCTCGTTCGGAATACTCCTGATCACGGTAGTAATTGCTATCTGGCTGGCCCATGGTCAGCATGGGGTTTTCTATCTTATTCAAGATGTAGGCGCGTGGATCGCGGCACCTATTTCTGTGGTATTCCTGCTTGGCGTTTTGTGGAAACGCGCTACGTCCATCGCGGCGACTACGGTACTTCTATTTGGTTTTCCTTACACAGCTTTCCTGCAATTCTTTGCTTTTCAGAAGATCGGCTTTCTCAAGCCGTACGATAACTTTCTGAATCGCACGTTTTTGGTTTGGGTCACTTGCCTTGTCGTTATGGCTGTGGTTTCACTGTGCACGCCTGCGCCGCCGGCAGAGGTAGTGGATGGCATCGTGTGGAACCGTTCCTTTCTACGTTTGCCCGTGGCAGAACGCGCATTGAATCGCGGTATACGTAGTCCGCTTCTCTGGTGGAGTGTCTTGGTCCTGTGTGCATTTGGACTGTATAGCTATGTCATTTGGTTTCAATTTTTCGGCCAGAAGATGCTTTCTGGAATATGAGGAGGATCGATGCAATCGACTGAAAGTGTGCCCGCGGTTGAACGTGCCTTTGCCATCCTTGAGGCGCTTGATCGAAGCAGAAATGGTCTGAGTATGGCGGAGCTCAGTCGAAGGCTCAGCATCCCTCGCAGTTCTGCGCATGCGCTTGCCATCACGCTGGAGCGGTGCGGTTATGTCACGCGAGATGCTTCGCAACGGAAGTGCCGTATCTCCAACAAGGCTTACATGCTCGGTAGGGAATCAATCCAGGCAGAACATATCGCAAGTGCGGCATTGGTTCCGATGCAGAAGCTCTCTTCGAAAACCATGCTGACCTCGCACCTTGCCATGCTGGAACATAATCAGGCGGCTTACATCCAGAAGGCACAAGCTCCTGGAATGTTCCATGTAGATACTTTTGTGGGCAAGCGCACGAACCTGCATTGCACGGCCGTTGGTAAAGTACTGCTTTCTTACGCTCCCGAAGATGTCCGTTCCAGCCTGCTAGATCGCAGAACTTATGCACGCTACACACCCAATACGATCACTACTGCGAGCATGCTCCGCGATGAATTGGATCGTGTTTCAACAAGCGGCTTCGCTTTTGACAATGAAGAAGAAGAACTGGGCGTTTGTTGTATTGCCGTTCCTGTGTTTCGTGCTGGTGGTGAGTTCGTAGCGGCGCTTAGTCTTTCCGGAGCATCGCAGCATTTCAATCGATCTGTGCTTGCGGAGCGCATTCATACACTGCGACATACTTCCATGCTCGTAGGCACGCAGTTGCAGATAGGGAGAGCTAATTGAGGGCCGCTATTAATACCGGGCTACGAGCCGGGGTTGGACGTTGCGATATTACGCCTGCTCCCGGAACGCCACAGGGGGGATGGGGAGCTCAGACCCACCAAAGAGGCTTGGAAGCGGACATGCCGATGTATGCTTCCGCGATCGTGCTGGAGCAGGGGGACACACGCGTCCTGATTGTGGATGCAGATGCGATTGGCTTCAATGCGGAATGGACGGAAAAGATACTTGCAGCACTGGCAGAGCTGACCGGTATTCCGAAGGCGAATATTCGGTTTTCGTGCACGCACACTCACGCAGGTCCTAATACGTTCCGGCTTGAGAACATTTTGGAAGGCCGTGACATGGCGCAGAACTATCTTGAATCGTTACCCGCACGTATCGCAGGAGCGGCGTGGTGCGCGATGAAGGCCATGGTGGATGTGCGAGTGGGCGCGAAGACAGGCGCCTCCTACATCAATCGTAATCGCCGCGTTTTTGCACCGGATGGTGAATGCATTGTTGGCGTTAACGATGAGGCAACAGCAGATCATTCTCTTGGTGCGATTCGATTTGATCGGGAAGATGGAACCTGTCTTGCATCGATTGTGCACTACGCTTGCCATCCCACGATATGCGGCTGGCAGAACATTCGTTTCACGCCGGACTATCCAGGACCAATGCGTGAGACGGTGGAACGCGAAATTAGTGGCATGTGCTTCTTTCTGCAAGGAGCGGCAGGCGATCTGGGACCGCGCAAAGGATTTACTGGCGATCTGAATGTCTATCGCAAATTGGGCCATGAATTAGGACTTGCGGCTGCGGCAATGCTTGCAGAGATTGATACACACCCTGAGCAGGCCACATATCGTGCCACTGTTCCGTCTGGAGCAAACATCGCGGAATATAGTTATGCTCCGCTTGCTCAGGCCGTTCCTGTTACAGCAATGATTTCTCGTGGCGTTTCTCTGCCTACACGGAAGTTGGAGTCAGAAGCAGAGATTGCGGAGAAGCTGTCGCAGCTGCGTGCTGAGGTTCAGGATCTTCGCACAAAGGGCAATTTGGAACAGATGCGTCGTGTACAGGCACGCGCTACGCAGATGGGATGGCGATTTCAAAATGCGCAGCTGTATGGTTCTGTCTCACATGTTGCATGGCCGGTACAGGTAATTCGTATCGGTGACATTGCACTCGTATCCACAGCAGGCGAGCCGTTCTCGTCCATCGGTGAACGCATCCGCAAGCAATCACTGTTTTCCTTCACGTTTGTATCGGGATACTCCAACGGTGGCTTTGGTTATATCCCCGATCGGCAGGCTTATGTCGAAGGTGGATATGAAGTTGCTGCCACACCGTTCTCACCAGACGCGGCCGATGTCCTTGTGCAGGAATGTCTGCACATGCTGCATGAGTTATTTGAACAATAGAAAGATGCATCTATGAAAATCACGAAGATTTCGTCTTTGGTAGTAAATGCGCGTATGCGCAATTGGATTTTTGTCAAAGTGGAAACCGATCAGCCGGGACTCTATGGTTGGGGTGAGGCGACCCTTGAGTGGAAGACCAAAGGTGTGGTCGGAGCCATTGAAGACCTGTCTGTGTTGCTAATTGGACAGGATCCACGCCGCATTGAGCACCTATGGCAGATCATGCATCGCCAGTATTTCTGGCGCGGCGGCATTACCAATTACTCGGCGATCAGCGGTATTGACCAGGCGCTGTGGGACATCAAGGGCAAAGACCTCAATCAGCCGGTGTGCAATTTGCTGGGTGGTCCCGTTCGCGACACACTGCGTTTTTACGATCACCTGGGCGGTGGTCTGCTTGAGAACATGTATAAGACCATTGAACCCTCGGAGTTTGCTGAGCGCATTCAGATGAGCGTTGAGAATGGCTTTACTGCAGTGAAGGCTATGCCAATTCCAGTGTCGGAATACATTGAAAGCGCTTCTACCCTGAAGCGTGCCGCGCGATGCGTTGAGGCAATGCGCAATGCGGTGGGAGATGATTTCGACATCATGCTGGACCTGCATGCGCGTTGCACGCCTGCGGCTGCAATTCAATTCGGACGCATGCTGGTGGATTACAACCTGTACTGGTATGAAGAGCCCTGCTGGCCGGAACACATTGATGGATTGGTGGAAGTGGCGCGGCATCTACCCATGCCGATCGCAACCGGTGAGCGTCTGACCGGACGTTGGGAGTTCCGTGAATTGTTTGAGAAGCGCGGATGCGCAATTGTGCAGCCGGATGTGTCGCACTGCGGTGGCATCAGCGAAGCGCGGCGCATTGCTGCGATGGCAGAGGCGTATCAGATTAGTGTTGCCTGCCATAACCCACAGGGGCCGGTAAGCACTGCATCCTCCACGCATGTTGGATTTGCGACGCCAAACTATCTTATTCAAGAGATGGTGCGTGCGGATGTGCCTTGGCGCAACGATATCGTTACAGAATTCATTCCGTTGGAAGCAGGGCAGTGTTCTGCTCCGACTTTACCGGGGCTAGGAATCGACATCAACGAGAAGGAAGCGGCAAAGTATCCGTTTCAACCTGAGGTCACGATGGCTTATAACCATCGTGATGGCTCGGTGGCCGATTGGTAGAACGTATGCGTGAATCGCTGTATGGCAAAACAGCATTGATCACAGGCGCGGCCAGAGGTATTGGCCGCGCCACCGCGCTGGAACTGGCACACTATGGTGTGAATCTGATCTTGAACGATCGCAGTGCAGATGAAGATCTGGCGTCCGTCGTTCGAGAGTCATGCAGTCTAGGCGTGCACGCTTATCCGGTTGTTGAGGATGTCAGTCAAACGCGAGCCATTGAAAGAATTTTTACAGTGGCTCGCAAACACTTCAACAGCCTGGACATCCTGGTCAACAATGCCGCTGCCAGTGTGCGAAAGCCTTTTGTGGACTTAGTGGAAAGTGAAGTTGCAGATACATGGTCTGTATCGCAATGGGCGCCGATGCTGTGCAGCCAACTAGCGGCACGGCAAATGATTGAGCAGGGAACCGGCGGCGCGATCGTTATGGTGAGTTCCGTGCATGCGGAACGCCCGTATCCGAACGCATTGCCTTATAACGCTGCAAAGGCTGCTTTAAATCATATGGCTGCCAGCATGGCTCTGGAACTGGCAGAGCACAGTATCCGCGTGAACAGTGTTGAACCGGGATGGATTGATACACCGGGAGAACGAAAGCATTACACCGAAGAAGAAGTTGAGAAGCGTGGCCATACGCTTCCGATGGGGCGTTTGGGCAAACCGGAGGAAGTGGCGCGCGCTATTGCGTTTCTATGCTCTGGCGACGCCTCTTACATTACCGGTTCTGTTCTGCGTGTCGATGGTGGTTTTGCACTTCGTTTCTAAAATACGAGAGCCTGATTTTCATGCTCTCGTATTTACCTGAAAACGAAGTTCGATCATGCGTTCATGAGGCTGCATCCAGTGTTCTTTCAGTGATTGCAGCTTCAACGGAATTCGTAACAAAGCTACGGCGTGCTTCAGCAGCGTTTCCGGCCCATTACGATAGGGATTGTAAGGATAGACTGGCCATTCCAGACTGGCTTCGTCCTTCAGCTTCAGCGTCCAACCATTGTGTTGAATGCTGCCGTTCATATCTACTGCATTCAGCTTTATGTGTGTTGCATCCACCGTCAACGTGTGTCCCGCACCAGTTGTCAGCGCCTGTCCTTCTTGAAGGCAAAGCTGCAAGGTTAGATATGCTTCCTGCGCAGGGCCGCGACCTGATACGTCTACTCTGACGATTGCTTCATCGGCTGTTGGTGCGGGCAATTGAATCTCAGCAGAGAAAGAGTTGAAGGCCAGGGCAAGCGTATCTTCGCTCTCTCCTTGTGAGAGGAGTGATCCTTTGGGCTGAGCATTCCACTCCTGATTGCCAAGACTCTCGCGGAAGGTCGCAAGCTCCGGTTGATGTTTGGAATACCCACCGTTCACAATCAGGCCGGCCTTCTCGTGAAAGAGAGACAGGTTCACTTGTCGATCAAGAAACCACTGGCTGCGCGGCAGCGGAGTGTCAATAATGCCGGACAGAGCGGTTACCCATGGGCCAGTTTTACGTGCTCCAGCTTCCGCTGTCAGACGATGTTTGTAACTCGGCTGAGTGGGTGGAGGCAATGCCACTGGACCATCGTGGTAATACAGCGCATTCATTGCGAGCAGACCGAGCGCGTCGAGATCAATTTCGCTGTCATCCATATGGTTCATGAGCAGTTCGCAGTATCCACGGCCATCTGCAAAGTGTGAGAACGCAAACTGTCCCCAAGCGCTGATGTGCCAGTAACGATTGCGATCGTTGAACAGTTCCATCAAATTCCCATCGGGATAAGTGAAGTTTGCATGGAACGTTGTGGCGCGACGAAGTGCCTTCAGCGCATCTTCATCCTTCGTGTGCTCCCAGAACACGCCAACGGCCATGGCCGAAAGATAGTTGTAGCCTCCGGTGGGAGCATTGGGATTGTGTTCTCCCCAATAGCCATCGGGATTTTGTTCAGTGGTGGCAAATCGCTTCAATACTCCACCGCCAAGAGCAATCCAAGAACGATCGTTGAGGTAGATGCCTGCGATAAGAACCGTTGCAGCCCACCATGCAAGATGGTTTGGCGATGAGGCGATGAAGTTCTCGGTATATTGCGCCGCGTCACGGCTCAACATGATATCGGGTATCAGTAGAGACACATTGCGTCGCAGGCTCTGCTCCCAGAGTGACTTCCGTTCTGCTCCCAGCTCATTTTTCAAGAGTTGGTAAGCCTCAAGCCACATGTAGGTATCACGATAGCTGTCGAGCCTTGGTGTGAACGTTCCAGCGCGGTCTTCGCGTACCATCAGATCGCCGAGATCGAATGCCAGCTTCTGCATCTCTGGCTTCCGGTAAAACGGATTTGCGGGATTCGCCTTGGTATAAAGCACAGCCGCTGAAAGCACGTTGTAAGGGAGATGATTCCACCCTTTTGTTGCCTCCAATTGTTTCAACGGGAGAGGCTCGTCTTTCAGTCGCTTAGCGATTACCGGGCACCATTTTGCCAGCCGACGAAAGTATGCATCTGGCAGCGGTGCCTCATTCCGAGTCTCCACGGCGGATGTTTCCTTCGGCATGGCCAATGCGAAGCCAGTTGGATACAGGAAGAAAGCAGAGGCGGCCAGCGCCTGTTGGAGAATGGTTCGGCGGGTCGGCATTACTGCAATGGCTCCAATGGATGGAATCTGTAGCGCTGACGATAGTCGTGCCGCATTGGCCAGGTCAACGCAGGTAAGTTGATATTCCGATTAGCTGGCGGAAATCGTCTTGGAATGAATGAGGCCCACATCCGACAGGTCCTGAGAAATCTGTTTTGCGGTCTTCACTACGTCGCTGATCATCAACTGCTTGCGACGTGTTGTACAGCGTACTGTGGGTGAGTTGACGCTGATGGCGCCACACACCGTTCCATTTGCATCGAAGATCGGAGCGCCCACAAGAAAAGCTCCGGTTACGGTTTCCTCGTTGTTGAAGCTGTAACCCTGTGTCCGGATTTTCGCCAGTTCCGTGCGAAGCGACGTGGCTTTGGTGTTGGTGCGTGCGGTGTATTGCGGCAAAGCTTCGCCCTTCCACAACGTTTGAAATTCTGCCGTTGGAAGGAAGGCTGCTACGGCTTTGCCAAGAGCGGTGGCATGAATAGGGCAGTCGTCGCCAATTTGAAAAGACAGGCGCAGAGGGTGAGAGGTTTCCTGTACGTCGATTAGCACCACTGCGTGCGGACGTCGTTCTGCCAGTGCAACCGATTCATCCAGGTCGTCACGAAGCTTGATGAGGTATGGTCGAGCAATATCGGCGAGCCGTAAACGCTCGGTATTCTTGCGTGTCAGCCTTCCCGATTTCAGCGTGAGCCGGTAGTTGCCCCCATCTGATTGCTCCACATAGCCCTGCTCTCGCAGCGTGAAGAGAATACGAAAGACCGAACTCTTTACCAGTCCAACTTCAGCCGCGATCTCTTTCAAGGCTTTGCTTTGTTCACTAGCAGCTAGGCATTCCAATACAGCGAGTGTTTTAACGATCAGTTCGATATGGTTTTTGGCTGGCATGGTGTCGTGCTTTCAGTCTCAGTCAGAAGAGTAAAGCTTTTGCTTTTCGCGTGCGGCGCCGAATGAATCTCCGACTGCGAATTGAGCATAGCCGGTGAAATCGCTACCCTCAAACGAGAGATTCAAAGTAAAATCAATTCTACTCATAAGAATGAAGCAGGAGTAGCTCACTTTTTGTCCAGCATGTTGGATGAAAGTTGCATGACTATTGCTCTGCTGCGTCGCCTGCAACATGCTTGGACGTATTCCAAACAACAAAGATCGCGGAGATGATTTCTATGAAACGGTTCGTTGCTCTTGCGGGTATTCCCCTTCTCTCCACAGTGGCTGTCTGTCAAAGCACCACGGGTGCACTGCTCGGAACAGTGACCGATGCTGCTGGCAAAGTGGCTGGGGCCACAGTCACTGTCACGAACGTGGATACAGGTGACATGCGCAGTGCCACAACCAACGCAGAGGGCGCGTACACCATCCCGAATCTCTCGCCGGGAAACTATCGTATCCAGATTGCGGCGCAGGGATATAAAACCGCCAAAGTTGACGGTGCGCACCTTCTGCTAAATCAGAATCTGCGCAACAACGTCACGCTGGTGGCGGGTGGATTTAGCGATGTGGTGGAAGTGTCGTCCGACGCGGGCAGCACGACATCTGACTCGCCGTCCATCGCTACGGTTACCACATCGAAGGAATTGATTGAGCTTCCGGCTAACGGTCGAACCATCTCTGCATTAATTGCAACCGCTCCGGGAAACAGCGGTGATGGATCAGATTCCAATCCGAAGATTTCAGGCTCTCAGCATTGGGGTGGTACCAGCTTTCAGGTTAACGGTGTTACGTATGACGACCGTGGCAACGGCGGTGGTTCTTACGCATATTCCACTTCTCTGACGACGCAGCCCTCACTCGATTCGATCCAGGATCTGAAGATTGAAAGCAACGCTGCGAAGGCGGAATACGCGAACTCTGTTGCTGTTGTAATGACAACGAAGAGTGGAACGAACCGTTTTCATGGAACGTTGATGGAGTACAACCGGAACAACGTGGTGGCTGCGAATGAATATTTCGCTAAGCGCAGTGGCACGCCTCGACTACCGTTTAACCGTAACGAGTTCGGTGGCACAATCGGTGGTCCTGTCTGGCGTGACCACACCTTCTTCTTCTTTTCCTTCGAACGCTTCACTCAGCGCCAGAAGAGCCAAGGATACTTTATCGTTCCGACCGATGCGCAGCGTACGGGGCAATTCACGACAGCGATTCGTATCCCAGGAACCACTACCTATTACGCCAATAACAAGATCCCAACCGCGCAACTAAACGCTACCTTCCAGAAGGTTCTGGATCTGGTGCCACATGCCAACACCACGTATGGCGGGTACAATCTGACGCAAGCCAAGCGAACAGATCTTGACCTGAATCGTTACTCCGGAAAGCTGGATCACAATCTGACCACTCGCGACCACCTTGCGTTCGATGCGAACTGGGCGGAGAGTGGCCTCTATTTTGTGAATACAGGCTATCCCTCGCAGTACGGCAACTATTCTGACGCAGGCTTCCAAACGAAATCGGGTGCTCTGACGTATACGCGCATCGTAAAGTCAAATATGACAAACGAACTGCGCGCTTCGTACTACACCATGCGCTCTGTACGACTCGGACAGAACACAAGCTTCGACGGTTCCACTCTTGTTCCGGGGCTGTATCCGCATACGATCGGCGGTATTCCCATCTTCAGCATGACCGGGTATACCCGTATCGGTGATGTTGGTGGTTCCAAGCCAAACCCGCAGATGACACAGCAGTATGGTGATACCTTTACGTGGGTTCGCGGCCGCCACACAGTGAAAGCCGGAGCTGATGTTCAGATCACAAAGGTATCTACCAATCCAGCATCCAGCACCACCACGCTGGGATACTTCAACTTCCTTTCCAGCCGCTATACGTTGAATGGCCTCGCGAATGCGCTGCTTGGCATTCCTACGTCAACGCTGCGTTCCAACGTTTCGCCGTCGAACGTGATTCACCAGAATCGCTATGGCCTGTATCTGCAGGATGACTGGCAGATTCATCCGCGTCTCACTCTCTACTATGGCCTGCGCTATGAGTTACAAACGGTACCCACAGAGCGCACCGGTGAATGGACTAACTTCGATTTCACCAGCGGGAACCTGGTCGTCCGTTCCGTAGGCGGCAAGATTTCGAGCACTGCGAGCAGCACGCTCATGGCAGCATATCCAATCAAGCTTTCTGAAAGTGTTGGCTGGGGTTCAGATGTGCTGCTTGCGGATAAGAAGAACTTCGCTCCCCGTGTTGGCTTTGCTTTCCGCCCCTTCCGGTCCCCAGACACAGTGGTTCGTGGCGGTTACGGCATTTTCTACAACATGCCGGCGATTTATCAGGGAATCTATCAGCTCGGTATCAGCAATCCGCCTTTCCGTCTGACGGAACAGTTCACAGGCGGAGCAACCACGCCAACCATCTCGCTGGATAACCCTTTTGCTACAACCGCATCTGTGGGATCCAATCCAACCCTTTACGCAGTGCAGCGCCAACTTCGTAACACTTATTCGCAACAGTGGAACCTGTCTGTGGAGCAAAAGCTGCCCACGGCAATCGGGTTGCGTATCTCTTACCTCGGCAATAAGTCGACGCACACTCCGTTTGTTAATTACGAACTGAATCGGCCCAAGACGATGTTCGCGATCAGTTCGAGCGATAGTGCACAGAACTATTTGCCTTACCAGCCGTACAGTGACATCTACGGAATGGTGTTCATCGGTAGTGGAATCACGCATCAGCTTCAGGTGCAGGGCACACATCGGTTCCAAAACTCGCTGTATTTCCAGGCGAATCTGAACTGGACGAAGAGCCTCGACAACAATCCTGACACGGGATCGCCACAAGATCCGTACCATCCGGGATTAGATCGCGGTAATGCCGATGGTGTTCGAGCCGTTACGTTCTACTTCACTGGCGGATATGAACTGCCGTTCGGTCCGAACAAGCGTTGGCTGAACCAGGGCAATGGTGTGTTGATGCGTGCGGTGGAGGGATGGAATATCACCAGCGTGACGCAGCTTATGTCTGGCGCGCCATTCAGTGTGGCCTATTCAGGAAGCCCTGCCAATGCCTATGCGACACGTGCCAGTGTTGTTCCAGGCGCGGATCCACGTTCAGTTGCGAATCGCTCCATTACGAGCTGGTTCAACGCGACTGCATTCCAAGCCCCCGTTCCGTACACCTATGGCAACAGCATGCGTAACGTGATGTTTGGGCCGGGGCAGAAGGTCGTAAACCTAAGCGTTCAAAAGACCACGGATATTGTTCATGGAGTAAAGCTTGAACTGCGTGCAGATGCATTCAACGTACTGAATATTGCTAACTTCTCGAATCCTGCCGCGGATATATATGTTCCGTCCACGGTCGGAATTATCTCCTCAACAGCTACGAATCCTCGTCAGATGCAATTCGGGGGCAAGCTGATTTTCTAGGCTCTCTGAGTTCGTGGGCGTGTTCCAGACTTGGATCACGCCCTTCATCCCCCAATGAAGACGGTTTTCAAAAAAAGAGAATGAGCATGTTGGCAGAATCTTCGGTCATTGCTTCTTGCGCGAGTGATCCGCGTGAGAAAAGTAAAAAATATCTTGTGGGTGGCATTGCCTCCATCAATCGAAAAGCTGATCCCGACATACTGTTTCAGAGTGCTGAAGGCGCTCATCTGACAGATTCGGATGGCAAGAGATATATCGACTATCATGCAGCATTTGGTCCTTATGTTTTGGGACACAATGCTGCAGCAGTCAATGCTGCCGTCGTGAATGTCATTTCTGAGCAGCACAGCCTGTATGGCAGCGGTACCACATCACTCGAAGGTGATCTTGCAGAACTGATCTGTGGATGCGCCCCATTTCTTGAATCTGTTGCGCTGCTGAATACAGGTAGCGAAGCGACGTATCAGGCGCTGCGTCTCGCACGAGCCGCAACGGGCCGCGATCACATCATTGTGATGCAGGGCGGATACAACGGTTGGCATAACGACGTGGCATGCAACCTGATGACACCATTGAAAGATTTGGGCGAGCGACGGACCGGTGACGAGTATCCCTTTCTTGGGATCAGCGCTGGCATCCCGCAGTCTCATAAGGACCTGGTCCATCCCGTTGAATACAACGATCTGGATGCTGTCCGCACGGTTGCATCAAAGTATCCTACGGCTGCAATCATTCTTGAGCCAATTTTGCAGAACATCGGTGTCGTAAAGCCGAATGCGGGATATCTCCAGGGGCTGCGTAAGTTGGCGGACGAACTTGGATTTCTGCTCATCTTCGATGAAGTGAAAACCGGTTTCCGACATGCTCTGGGAGGGTATGCTGCGCTCTCAGGTGTGAATCCGGATCTTGCGGTATACGGTAAGGCGATTGCAAATGGATATCCTGTGGCCGCGATCGGAGGGCGCAAGGATATTCTTGAGCTATTCAATACAACCGATGCCGCAAAGCGGGTCCTGCTGGCTGGAACGTACAACGCGCATCCAGTAATGGTCGCCGCCGCTATTGCTACGATCCAGCATCTGAAGTCGAACGATGGCGAAGTCTATCGCCGTTTTGAAGAGCAGGGTGCATGGTTGCAAAACGCTCTTGAGGATGTAGGCAAGCGCCTCGGCGTGGAGATGGTGGTTGCGCGTCAAGGCTCTGCGCTGTGTCCGTATTTCATGGATCATCTGCCGGTGGATTGGTACGACCTTGCATCCCATCACAACTTCGACCTCGACCAGTGCGTACGAAAGCAGATGATCGCCGACGGCGTGTATGTTTTTCCGATAGCCGTGAAGCAATGGTCGATTTCTGCCGCACATACTCAGCATGATTTAGAGCGCGCTGTGGAAGCATTTGAGTCCGGGTTAGCGAAAGCGATCGTCGACTGAAGTGCGAAGTAGAACAGGAGAAGAGGTCTTGAAAGTGTTGCGTTGGACAAGATACGCATTCTTCAGTACGGCTTCTTGCGCGGCTTTACTTTTCTCTCTGACCTTTGGTGTAAAAGGGGCGGTAGCACAGCAGCGTACAGACCCCATGGCTGCGGATAACGTTCAGCGAGGTGCGAAGGTGTATGCGGCAAACTGCACCTTCTGTCACGGTCCCACGGCTAAGGGAGCAGTAGGACCCAGCCTGATCGACTCAGCACTGGTACGTCATGACCACAATGGTGATCAGATTGCGCCGCTTCTTCATCGGGGGCGCATAGAGAAGGGAATGCCTTCGTTCTCAACTCTCACGCAGGATCAGGTGTCGGATGTAGTTGCGTTCTTGCATGCACGCATCCTGTTCACTGACTCTCGCGAGACGGAAGGGCCACGCGGTGGTTATCAGAAGCAGCAATTGCTTACCGGTAATGCGCATGCAGGTGAGGCGTACTTCAATGATCGCGGTCAATGCGCGCAATGTCACAACGTCAAAGGGGATCTCGCTGGTATTGCGGCCAAGTATCAGCCGACGGAACTAGAAGGCCGGATTCTCTATCCCCGCGGCAAAGCGTCCACGGCTATTGTTACGCTTCGGGACGGTAGTCAACATGCAGGGAAACTTCTGCATGTTGATCCGTTCTATGTGGCTATCGAAGACGCGAACGGGAACTACCACTCTTGGAATGTATCCGGCCTGAAGGTGGTGGTGAACGATCCTCTGGAGAAACACCGTCAGTTACTCGCGACATATACGAACAAGGATGTACATGATCTTTTCGCGTATCTTGAAACGCTCAAGTAAGTGCGTTCTCACCTCCGCTATTGTTGCAAGTGGATGGAATTTTAGCGTCGCACAGATTTCAGTGAATACCGGCAACGTGTCTGCTGCTAAGGACCAATGGACAACATATCTGGGGGATTCTTCAGGTAAGCGTTTCAGTACACTCAATCAAATCAACGCGACCAATGTGAAGTCGCTGACGCTCGCATGGGCATTCCAAACACATGCACGGCCGATGAAGTCCACACCGCTGATGGTGGATGGGGTTCTTTATTTCACGGTGCCTGACCTTACCTGGGCAGTTGACGCAAAGACCGGGACAGAGATATGGGAATTCTCACGCCCATCCGAAGGAAACCACATCGGCAATCGTGGTGTTGCGTACTCACATGGCCGCATTTATATCGGCACACCTGATGCTCATCTTATCTGCCTGGATGCACGGAACGGCAAGCAGATTTGGGAACAGAAGGTTGCTGACTCAGCTTTTGGTTATTACATCTCGCTTGCTCCTCAGGCAGTGAAGGACTTGGTCTTAGTGGGGACATCTGGCGACCAGGCCGATGTGAAGCATGCTGTGCATGCCTATCGTTGGGATACTGGTGTTGAGGTTTGGCAGACCAGTAGTACACCGAACAGCAAAGATGCTATCGGAGCCAATACATGGCCTAACGAAAAGACCATGTTGCACGGCGGTGGCGCCATGTGGATGAGCGGCACGTATGATCCGGAGTTAAATCTTGTGTACTGGGGTTCTGCGAATCCGCATCCAGTGCTTGCCGGCCCTGTGCGCAAAGGCATGAATTTGTTTACCGATACCATCCTTGCCATGGACGCAGATACCGGCAAGGTGAAGTGGTACTACCAGGTGAACCCTCACGATACGCATGATTGGGATGCAGTGCAGACACCAACCCTGTTCGATGCTCCCTTTCACGGTAAGAAGCGTAAGCTGCTGGCTCAGGCTAGCGGTAATGGTTATTACTTTCTGTTGGATCGTGAGACTGGTGAGCACCTACTGACCAGCCCCTTTGTGCAACAAGACTGGGCGAAAGAGATAAATACGAAGGGACAGCCTATCCCCGATCCACAGCACGAGCCTCAGCCTGACGGAGCATTGACTGCGAGCGCCAGCTTTGGAGGTACGGATTGGATGCCTCCCAGCTTGGATCCGCAGACGGGGCTCCTATATGTAACTGGTCGGGAAGGTTACAGCTTCTGGTACTTGGCTCTCGACGAGCATGGCCTTGCGATGGATCACCAGGGTGGTGGTTCGCTTGGCCTTCTTTCTAACTACTTCACCATTGCGATTGATTACCAGACCGGTAAGGTGCAGTGGAGACGGCCTGCCGGAGAGGGCTGGGGATTTCCTGGAATCTTGACCACTGCTGGGCATTTGTTATTTACCAGCGACTTGAACGGGAATGTGCTTGCTCTGAACCCTGTTGACGGTAAGGTGCTTTGGCATAAGCGTCTTGGCGGAGCCATGAACACAGGTGCAATGACTTATCAGGTTGATGGAAAACAATACCTTGTCACATGTGTTGATAGCGTCGTCTACGCATGGGCGTTACCGGAGCAGTAGGCACCTGCAAGTATTCGAGTTGGGGAGAGTACAGATGTCGAAGAGGCAATCGATCTTTTATGGTTGGTGGATCGCGATTGCAGGGGCGGTGACCTACGGCATTGCGCAGGGCATTCCGTATTACAACGTGAGTTTTTTCTACGACTACTTTCAGCGATCTTTCGGTTGGAGTCGGCCCCAGATTACTCTTGGCTTTCCGCTTGCTGCCCTTTTCACAATCTGGGTAGGGCCTGTACTGGTTCCGCGCTTTAGCCAGCGCAAGCTGATTCTGTTCGGTACGGCCTCTACCGCAGCGGCACTTGCAGGCTTTGCATGGATGCGCGGTTCACTTGCGGTGTATTTCGCGTTGTGGGGGCTCTACACAATTGGTTATTTGCTTTCGGGCCCCATCCCGCATCAGCTGATCATCTCGCAGTGGTTTAAGAAGCGCCGTGGCACAGCCATGGGAATTCTCTATTTTGGCGTTGGCGTTGTAGGCTCTCTGGGATCCTATGCAGTGAAGCCGCTGACGGATCGTCACGGATATCAGTTTGCTTTGCTGACGCTTGCAGCCCTCATGTTTGCCGGATGGCCGCTTGTGCTGTGGGTGCTGCGCGATCGGCCGCAGGAGTTGGGGCTGAATCCAGATGGAGAATTAGAAGTTTCGCTTGCAGCGGTCAGTACCGGACTTTCCATCTCGCAGATGGTCCGACGTAGGACTTTCTGGCTGTTGCTTCTAGGAAGTATTTGCTCTATCGCTACTGTGGGTGCCATCAGTCAGCATGTGAAATTCATCTTTATGGATGCGGGCTTTGTTCGAGGTAGCCAGTTGGATGCAGCTTGGCGGACCACGTCCATCCTCATTCTTTGTGCCAGTACTTTCGGACGCTTGTTTGTCGGGCTGCTTGCAGACTGGTGGTCTACAAAGTACGTGATGGTGCTGTCGTTTTTCCTGACAGCAGCTTCCGCTATTCCGCTATTGCTGCTTCATCCACCACATGTGCCGGTGTTCTTTGGCGTTTTGTTTGGAGTAGCTATGGGAGCGGATTACATGCTCATTCCGCTGATGGTTGCAGAGGAATTCGGACTGTCCTCGCTCGCAGCTGCTATGTCCGTAGTGTTACCCATAAATACGGTCGCACAAACATGGTTCCCATATCTGGTCGCAGTGTTACGGGAGCATTCCAGCAGCTATAACCCTGCGCTCTACTGCGTGATTACTGTAGCGGCGTTGGGAGCGCTTTCCATCACTGCGCTTCCTTCTCGTCGCGAGCAGACGAGCGCATAAGGGCTGCCCGTTTCGCTTTACAAGGGATGAAAGAGATGTCTCATGCATGAGGTTGTTCGTATTGCCAGTGATCTGATCGCTATTCCATCGATTAATCCCATGGGATCGGGTGCTTCTGGAGCGATTTATTCTGAGCGCAACCTGGCTTTGTATCTGCGCGAAACTTTGCGACATTGGGATGTTGATGCAGAACTGAGCGGCCGCGATCCGGCGCATCCCAACCTGGTAGCGCACATTGACCGTGGCCTGCCTGAAACCGTTGTGCTTGAGGCACACATGGATACCGTCTCTCATCTTGAGATGGATATCGACCCATTCGATCCTCGTGTACATGACGGCAAACTCTACGGGCGTGGCTCCTGTGATACGAAGGGCTCCATGGCCACATATCTGGCTGCCATTTCGGCAGTACTTAAAGGGAACCGGCCCTTACGTCGAAATGTGATCTTTGCAACAGTTCACGATGAAGAGTATTCCTTCGCTGGCATCCGCGAACTTGTCGCAACGAATGCTCTTCGTGGAGCCACGTTCGCCATTGTCGGAGAACCGACGTCGCTTCGGATCATTCATGCGCACAAGGGGATTTGTCGCTTTCGTCTGCACACGCGTGGCACTGCGGCTCACGCTGCAATGCCGTGGCTGGGAGATTCTGCAATCTATCGGATGGCCGATGTACTTCGAGATCTGCGACAGCATGCAGATCAACTCCGAGAACATGTGCACCCGGATCTTGGTCCAGCGACCTTCAATGTAGGACGCATCTCTGGTGGCCTCGCGGTTAACATCGTTCCGCCACACGCATCTATTGAGGTAGATCGGCGGCTGCTTCCGGGGGAGAGCTATTCTTCCGTGATCGAAGAACTACGCAATGTTCTTCGTGCTCATGAGGAATACATCGTGATCGATCCACCGCTAATGGCATCTCCGGGCTTCTACATTCCGCCAGACAGCCTGCCCTGCCTAGCGCTATCGGAAGCGATGCAATCAATTGGTCTGAAAGCTGAATTAGAGACAGCACATTACGGTACTGACGCTTCTTTCCTTGATGCAGCAGGTATTCCAACTGTGGTCTATGGGCCGGGGGATATCCGGCTTGCACATACCCGGGCAGAACACATTGCTATTGCCGATCTAGAACAAGCCACGCAAACTCTTATCGAATTGATAAGCTGACTGCCAAATGCAGCATGAGAGAACGAGCCTCTTGATGCCCGGATCTTTCTTAAGTATTTTGCTGTTTGCGTTGCTGCAGATATCGCATCGCATAGATAATAAGTCCGCTGATAAGTACAAAGAGGGCTAAGCGGAACTCTGTCACAATCTTTGGGCGAGATAGCAGAATGAAGATGAATGTGCCTGTGGCAATGAGGCTGGGCAGCGGGTAGAGTGGCATGCGGAAGCGTCCATCGCGTACACGCTCAGCTCTGTGCTTCGGAAGCAGTATAGCGATGCCTTGTAGGAAAAACTGGAAGACGATACGTAGCACGACAAGCGACGCAATAACCTCTTGCAGCCGGAAGAGACAACAGATCAACGTGACAAGGCAGAGCACGCTGAGTGAGACCACGGGAAATCCGTGACGAGGATGCAATTTCGCGAAGATGGCAGGGAAGTTTCCATCCTGGGCAGCTGCATAAGGTATGCGCGAGTAACCGAGTAGAAGCGCGTAAACCGAAGCCAATGATGCAATGGCGATAAGAATAACTGCGACAGATGCGGCTGCGTGTGCCCATATGTGCGAGGCAAAAGCTGTCTGCACGAAGACTGCCATGGTGTACTGCCGTTCCCCGCTACTGCTATGTGTAAGCGATTGCCAGGGAAGAACGCCAAGCACACTAATGTTCATGAGCAGATACAGCGTGCCGACAATGATTATGGCGCCGATTACCGCGCGTGGGATTGTGCGGCTGGGATCGCGTACCTCTGCGCCCAGGAAACAGACGTTGTAGTAGCCCCAATAGTCGTATGCGGCAACCAGTAGGCCAGCCCCAAGACCACTGAAGAATGAAGCATTCAGATGAAAGGAGTTGGGAGGAAAGCTTAAGGCCAATGATGGTGAGAAGTGTGTGAAGCCGATGGCAATCACGCCGAGCAGAGTTGCTATCACCACTCCACCCAGAACGCGCGTGACAGCGCCAATTTTGCGGATGGGCTGGAAGAGAAGTGCTGTGCAAGCCAGGCACGCAGCAAGAGCCAGAAGGGTTTGAGCCGTATGGCTAAAGCCGGGCAGAAACCATGTGGCGTACTGTGCGAAGCCAATACAGCCGGAGGCGATGGAAAGTGGCGCAGAGAATATAAGCTGCCAAGCGTAAAGGAAACTGAACGCTTTACCAATTTTCGGTGGGTAAGCAGATTTGAGATAGGCGTACGAGCCGCCCGCCTCTGGATATGCAGTACCGAGCTCGCTCCATGTACAACCGTCAGCGAGAGACAGGAGCGCTCCGAGCATCCACCCCAGCATGGCCTGCGGCCCACCCATAGCCGTCACTATCAGGGGCAATGTGATGAACGGACCCACGCCAACCATATCAATGATGTTGGCTGAGAGTGCTCCTGTAAATCCGAGTTGGCGGCGGAGGTTTGGCTCGGATGGATTGACTGCGTTCATCTGGCTCTCTTGATGGAGTGGATGCATGAAGTAGGAATTAGGCTCATTCTCGTTCCGATAATCCTACAATTGCCGGCTTACGGATGGAATTGAATGATTGATTCGCACTCGCGATGAAGAAGCACCTTTGCCTCTTCGAGATTGGCTCGTGTCGCGGCCAACCATTGCTGATCTAGTTGTAGCTGCTGAGATGCGTGCTCAATTTGCGGTTGCATTGCTGAGGCTGCGGGACCGCCGGTGATGGTACGAATCGCAACGAAATATTCCGGATCCATCGCCTGTTGCAATTTCTCTTTCGCGATATTGATTCCGGCTTCCTGTGTGCGCTGGAAGAGGTCGTTCACCACAGCTGGGACGTCGTCTGAGGTCGCAGACTTCACCGCTGCAGAGACGATGGTGTGAGCGTCATGGAATGAAATGCCTGTTTCACGCACGAGAGTGTCAGCAACTTCAGTGACGGGGAGAAAGCTGCTGCCTGCACGTTGCTGCATATGTTCTGTGTTAAAGGTTGCCTCTGAGAGTGCGCCAGCGATTAGTGTGAGCGCTCGTTGTGCGTCTGAGAAGGCAAGTGCAACGAGAGGTTGCAGTGAGTCTTCTCCATCGTTCATATCGGCAAAAGGTGTGTTGTGGAGCGAACCAAGCACGGCGTGTGATTCCGTGAGCGCACGCGATGCAAGAATGCGGGTGTGTTCTAAGGGGACAGGGTTACGCTTTTGCGGCATGATGCTGCTGATCTGCACGTAGCCGTTGGATAAACGCAGGAAGTTAAATTCAGCTGTTGACCACAGCAACATGTCTTGTGCAAAGCGGCCAAGGCTAAGCATCGCCGTTGCTAACGCACTGCACGCTTCGGCAAGATAGTCGACAGCTGCGATAGCTCCATAGCTATTTACGACGAGGCCATTAAAACCGAGCAAACGCATTGTGATGTCGCGTTGGATAGGGAAGCCTGTGGTGGTGATAGCGCAGGCGCCAAGAGGGTTACGGTTCACACGCGCGAAGCACGCGATAAGCCTTTCCGCATCCCGTTCCAGAATCTCAATCATGGCCATCATGTAATGACCTAACGTTGTAGGCTGTGCCGGCTGATTATGTGTGTAGGCGGGCATTAGTGCGTCACGATACTGCGTCGCAATTGACAGCAGCACAGAGCGTAGTTCAAGAGATGCGTTGAGGATGCCAAGCAGGTTGGATCTCAGCACCATGCGGTACATGGTGAGGTCGATATCGTTGCGCGAACGTGCTGTGTGAAGTCTTCCGGCATGTTCCTCACCAGCAATGTCGGCGAGCTGCTTTTCGACCAGAAAAAAGAGGTCTTCTACCGAGCCATCATAGATTGCAGAACGAAGCTCTTCCAGTTTCAGCGCATCAATACCTTGTAGACACGCGGAGGCTGTCTCGCGGGTGATGATGCCACTGCGGTAGAGCATGACTGCATGTGCGCGGTCGATCTCCAGCAGAGACGGCAGGAAGAGATGTTGCGCATCAGCAAAGATATGCGCAAGGACTTGTTCGCGGTAGATGGGAGCGGGGAAAGAGGAAGTGACGTTCGACACGGGGTGACTCCACCGTTGTTGCTTAAGTTCGTGAAGGTGAAGAGGAGCGGTGGTTGCCGCTCCTCTGTATCGTTTGATTAGAAGCGGACAGCGACGCCCCATTGCACAATACGCGCTTCAAGGACTGTGGTGCGTGTTGTGGTAATGCTTGATCCGGCTACTGGTAGGCCAGCGTTTGCATTCTGCACTGCCGTTCCATTGGTGATGAAACCGTACACAGGCTGTGAAAGGGATAGTCCTGTGATGTTCTGGTGATTGAAGATGTTATTCGCTTCCAACAGGAACGACGGTTGCAAACGGTCGAAATAGGTTCCGAAGGTACGGGTATACCGTGCGTCCACCTGGTAGATGCTGGGGGAACGGAAAGTATTACGGCCAACGAAGGCTGGACGCTGTACTGTCGTGGTGGAAGGGTCTCCGTTCAACTGAGGAAGAACGCCTGTGCCTGTGACGGTAGCGATAAGGTTTGCTTGGTCACCCGATGACAGATTGGCAAGCAAGGCGAGACGGTTGCTGTTTGCCAGCTTATTGCCAAAGCGGTTGCCGAAGTGGAACTCCGGCTCCAGCACGGCTGTCATGTTGAAGGCGCTCGGACGGTTTACATACGAGTTGCCACGATCACGCTTGCGGTTTGTGGTGTCAGAGATATTGACGCTCTGTTCAAAGGTGTAGACCTCTGGTGCATCGGTGATGGTATGTGACCAGGTGTAGTTGGCGTTGAGCTGCAGACCACGTACCGGATTGAGTGTGTAATTCAGTACGAGAGCGTTGAAAGAGCTGTTCGCTCCGGATTCCACTCGCGTTACCTGTCCAAAGCGCTGATCAGGACGGTTTGCTGCAACTGTTGAGTTGAAGACGGGACGTCCATCAGCAAGCACGCCAATTGGATTCTGCAGATTGATGTTGTGCTGATACAACAGATTTCGTCCATTCGACAAGATGTAGCCGATGGTGATGGAGTCATGAGCGCTAAGCTGCTGCGTGATCTGTGTATTGAAGTTCCAGGTGTATTCGTTCTTGAACTTCGGCGATGCTGTGACTACATTCTGTGTCGCCACAGTTCCGGTGCTGCTCGGAATATTCGGAAACGAAGGAGCCCCGGCCTGCGTTGGAGAATAGGTGTAAGTGTTCAGCTTGTTCGATCCATCGAAGATAAGCGCGGAATACCACAAGTTTGTCGGCGTTGCTTGATAGAACATGCCTGCCGAAGTCTTGAGAACTGTCTTATCGGTAACTCGGTAGGAGACTCCTAAACGTGGAGCGAAGTTCGCACCTGGAATATTGAATGTTCGTGAGTCAGGATAAAGTGCATTCGTGTTGGAGCGGGGCGACTGGAAGCGGTCCCAGCGTAGACCACCCATGACAACAATTTTCGGTGTTGCGTGATAGGTATCCTGCACGTAGCCACCGTAGAAGAGCGAGGCATAACCGATGCCGGACGTATCTGTTTGCGAACTGAACTGCCCATAGCTATATCGATTGGATCCGTTTACAGCACTCAGATAGGCATTCAAATTCGGAAACGTATAGGTGTTAAAGGTTGCACTGCGCTGCCGCTGTTGAATTGCAGACAGAACAAAACCAGCCTTCATATCGTGTTTGCCACGCGTATAAGAAATATTTTCCGAACCGGAGGGCTGCTTTTCGAAGTAGGTGGTTCCACCCGCAGGCGATGCGCCAAAGGTGGCCACGTTGGTAATGACAACCGTTGGGGCATTGCTCGGTGTTGCCGCGGACGTCACACTGGAGCGCAGTGGCAGTGAAGCACGGAATTCATTTACCAGATGGTCTGAGATAGTGCTGATCCACTGAACACCAAAAACGTGCGCACGATCGCGGTAGTTTGCGCCGACAGAGCGTGCATTAAGCCCGCCTACCTGAGTGTTATAGGGGAAATTGTTCAGGAAGTAGTTGTAGCGAACCATAACCTGGTTCTTCGGGTTAATGGTCCAGTCAAGGCGTCCAAGAGCAAACTTGCCATTTAGAAGTCCCGGTGCAGCCTGTAACTGATCTGAACCGAGCCCAATCGCTGCGGCGTTCGCTGGCGTAATCGTAACGGGTGAAGGAACGCCACGCTTCAATTGCTCATAAGAGCCGAAGAAGAAGAGCTTGTCCTTGAGGATTTTTCCGCCAGCATTCGCAGAGAAATCTTTCAACTGCAGGTCAGGCTTGGCACTGCCTGGAGTTGAAAGCAGCGGATATGCCGTCGCTGTCTGCCAACGTTGCAGATACTGAACGAGACCGTGATAGCTGTTGGTTCCGTTGTTTGAGATTACGTTGTAGACGTTACCCGTGGTCCATCCGTATTCCGGATTCGCGGAGTTTGAAACCGTCTGTACTTCCTTTACGAAAATGTTGCCAATAGGAAAGAGGCGCAGACCAATACGATCCGACTCCGTATTGGCCATGCCGTCCATCTGGTAGTTAATGCGATCCAGAAGACCATTCGTGTTAATGGTGCGGGGAATGCCAAGTTCCGGATTGGGGTGCCCGGAAACACCAGGCTGGAAGATGATGTAGTTGTAGGGATTGCGTGAGGTGAGCGGCAGATTCTCAACTTCGCGAGGATCAAGTGTCCGCTGAATGTTGAGGTTGGTGGGGTCAATGCTTGCGTTGGCAGCCGTGACATTAACCTCTTCACCGGCACTTCCAATGCGTAGGTTGCCGTCAATGGTTGCCTCTGTTCCGGCATTCAGTACGACGCTGTCAACCTTGAGTGCAGAGAACCCTTGCGCTGCAAAGCTGACGGTATATGTACCCAGTGGCAAGTTGACCAGTGTGTAGTAGCCATCGCTGCTAGTCGTGACGGTGCGATTGAAGCCAACGGCATTGTTTGTGACGGTGACGTTCGCTCCTGGGACGGATGCTCCGCTGGGGTCGACGGCACGGCCACGGATGGAACCGTAAACGGACTGGGACTGGCTCCACGCAGCGGAAGTCGTTGATAGAAGAATTGCGGATGAGACAAAAAGCCTGGAAAACCTGGACATAAAACTCCTCCTTGAAGAGACAAGACAATGAACCGGGTGCTGCAACTGCAAGTGATGTGAGAAAGGCCGATTGTTCCTGGCGGAACGCAAGGGCGAACACCGTGAAACGGTCAGAACAGCAGCTTCGTTTCGGTAGCAGCAAGAGATTGCGCGATAGCTCCGAACAACTGGGCTTTTGTACCCAAAGATGAAGAGCGCAGCCTTGGCAAAGCGAAATCGTTTTCACGTAAACATCGATCGGTAGCGCTACAGAGCGCCGGATGTGCACCCACCCCTCCACCCAACACAATCAATTCCGGGTTGAAGAGAAGTGAGATGCTGCTGAGACTGTCCGCCAGTACGCGAGACGTATTCTCAAGAACCTGTTCAGCTGTTGCGTCGCCTTCCAGCGCAAGATCGAAAATTTGTGTCGCACGCATTTGCATGCGTGCCCGATCGTTTATGCCCGCCTGACGCAGCAGCGTCTTCCACTGCAGCTCAACGCCTTCACCACCGATGACGCGTTCAAGTTGTCCCGTATCGCGCATGCGAACACGTTGACGGTCCATACCTACAACGGGGAGATAGCCAATTTCTCCTGCGGACCAGTTCGCGCCGCGGTGAAGTGCACCTCGCAGAAAAATGCCCGCGCCGACGCCTGTTCCGATTGCAATGAAGATGAAGTCGTCAACACCGCGTGCTACGCCTTCTGCGAACTCGCCTACAGAAGCAAGGTTTACATCATTGTCTACACCGGCGGGAATGTTCAAATCGCGTTCCAATAACGTCTTAAAGGGAACGTCATTCCAGCCTGAGAGGTTTGGGGCCGCCAACACAACTCCGCGATCAATATCCGTCATGCCGGGAGCTCCGGCCGTGATATGAAGAATCCTGCGCTTTTCCGGCAAGCTGCTCATCATCGCATCAAGGCCTTGACGGATATGAGCGATGACACCGCGTGGGGTTTTTCCTTTTTCTGTAAGCTTGTCTTCCCATTCGGCAACTGGATTGCCGTTCAGATCAGCAAGCATCATGCGTACCCACGTACCGCCGATGTCGGCTGCTGCGACATAACCGTGGGAGGCATTGAAGCGGAGCATCGCGGGTGGACGCCCTCCCGAGGAAACGCCTTCCCCTCCATCCTCGACAAGCCCGCGTTCAATCAAATCAGACACTGCCAGCGTGACTGTAGGGACAGCTAACCCTGATACGCGAGCAAGGTCCGCACGAGAGCAGGGGGAGTGTTTACGGATCAGGTGAAGCAGCAGACGTTGATTGGTCTTACGCAACTGCGCTGGTCGTGCGGGCTCGTCCATTACCTCTGTTTTGGAACGCAGGGGGGCAGTGGTACGAGTCGAAGAGCGGCGGCGAGTTGGGACCAGACGGCGTTTCACGGGATTGAGAAGGATTATAAGGAATATTTAAAAAGTTGGTGAAAACTTTTTAATTGTCATTTAGAAAGGTTGTCAACAGAAGGATTCCATTCCGAAAGACGTGAGATGGATACCAGGGGGCAAGAGCGTTCGATGAAGCAATGTGTGAGCAGTGGGAGCTGGAAAAGATCTGTACAGATGTTCGTTTATTGTGTGCCGCTCGCCGTCGTTGCGGTGCAGGCTACGGCGCAAACACCTGTGCCTGAGCCGATGAAGATTCCTGTGGATGCATCCTATGCGCAGCCCCTACCGATTGAACGAGGTGCTCCTGGACTTGCAGAGACACTCCGCAAGTTGCACACGCGAGCAAGCCTTATTCAGATCAACGCACACCCCGATGATGAAGATGGCGGGATGCTGGCTTACGAAAGCCGTGGTGTTGGGGCGGACGTGTCACTACTGGCCTTGAATCGTGGCGAGGGAGGCCAGAACGTAATGACGGGCGACTTCTGGGATCAGCTCGGCATCTTGCGCACCATGGAACATCAGGCAGCAAACCGCTACTACGGATCACACCTTTTCTATACACGTGTTGCGGACTTTGGCTTCTCCAAGACACTTGAAGAGGCTTTGAAGCAGTGGAATCATGACCGCGTTTTGGAAGATGTGGTGCGTGTCGTAAGAACGGTGCGGCCCATGGTCGTGACTAGTGTCTTTGCAGGGTATGTTTCCGACGGACATGGTCATCATCAAACCGCCGGAGTGATGGCGCAGGAAGTATTCAACGCTGCGGCTGATCCGAAGATGTTTCCTGATCAGATCAAAGAAGGTCTTCTACCGTGGAAGCCATTGAAGGTTTACGCGCGCGTGCCGTTTGCACAGGTTACGCCGAAGGGGATCTTTGACTACGCGACCAACAAGTGGGAACCCGTTGCATTTAAGAACTACGTAACCGGAGAGCCGATTCAAGGTGTTCCGTCGACGACGGTAATCGTTCCGGAGAGCGAGTACAACGCTTTGTATGGTCGCAATTATCTGCAGGTGGCCAGAGAAGGCCTGAACGAGCAGAAGTCGCAGACAGGCGGTGTAGCCATTCCTCCACCGGGAAAATTTGATAGTCCATATCACCTCTACGCATCGCGTGTAACGGCAACACTACCTGCGCATGAGGAATCTCTCTTCGATGGGATCGATACATCATTGCCCGGCATTGCTGGATATCTTCCGGCGGGAGCGCAAACCGCAGTTCGCACGAAGCTGGAGGCAATTGCTGCAACGGTTGATGAGGCGACACAGAAGTACAACGCCAATGATCCATCGGCAAGCGCGCCTGCGTTGGCAAAAGGCCTGTCTTTGACGCGTGGACTCATCGCCGAATTGAAGGCATCAAAGCTGCCTGACGAGGCTCGTTACAACGCATTGCATGAGTTGCAGATAAAGGAAGGACAGTTCAACTTTGCCTTGGGGCAGGCTCTTGGTGCGTCATTGCTGGCAAGTGTGCAGACGTCACTTCCAGGTCAGGGCCAGGGGCGATCTGGCCCCATGGGTGGAGGAGACAATGTTTTCTCCACTGCGTCCGGTAGCCCGACAGCAATTCCAGGACAGGCTGTGTTGGTGGGTGTACATGTTGCAGCGCAAGGAACCCAGCCGTTGCAAGTTGATTCTGTAGAATTGTCACCCAATACTGGCGGCGATTGGAAATTGACAGAGCAGAAGGGAATTGCTGGCTCGGTTGCCGCAGGAACAGCACAAGATGCGTATATCTCTGCGACAGTACCCGCAAATGCTCCATACACTGCACCGTACTTTGAACGGCCAAATCTTGAGCAGAGCTACTACAACCTGACGTCACCGCAATATGTCACGCTGCCGGTGATGTCCTATCCGCTGACAGCAGTTGCTACTTATACCTACAACGGGGTTAAGGGTGAGCTTCGTAGCGTGGTGCAGACAGCGCATCGTTACAACGGGCTGGGCGTAGTAATGGAACCACTGCTAGTGGCTCCTGCCATTAGCGTGCGGGTTACTCCTCCTGCGGGTGTAATGCCTTTGAAGGCCGGTAACGTATCACTGGATGTGACAGTGCATTCCGATGTGAAGGGGCCAGCACAAGGCACGTTGGAACTGAAGTTGCCAAATGGGTGGACTGCTCCCGCGACGCAAACCTTCGCCACGAAGCGTGATGGTGAAGACACGAATCTCCACTTTGTGATCACGCCGAAGAATGTCGAAGCGAAGACATACGAGATCAGTGCGGTGGCGAAGTATGCCGGCAAGGAGTATGCAAGTGGATTCCAAACCATCGGCTATCCCGGTATCACCCCGTATCCGCAGTACAGAGACGCGAAGTTCCGCACGACCGGCGTAGACGTGACAGTGGCCCCGAATCTGAAGGTGGCGTACATCATGGGCACGGGCGAGGAAGTGCCGCAGTCGCTAAAGGATATCGGCATCAACGTAACGCAGCTTTCCAGCGATGACATCGCTAAGGCAGATCTCAGCGGATACGACTGCATCATTTTGGGTATTCGTACCTATGCAGCCCGTCCTGAGCTTCGCACGTACAATCAGCGCTTACTGGATTACGTGAAGAATGGCGGTGTGGTCGTAAGCGAGTATCAGTCCCCGGAGTATGAGCGAGACTTTGCACCCTATGTGATTCCGGTGACACGAGAGGCGGAGAAGGTTGTGGAGGAAGATGCAAAGGTAAGCATCTTAAAGCCGAATGATCCTTTGTTTACATGGCCAAACCATATCGTCCCCGGCGACTTCGACAATTGGGTGGAAGAGCGTGGTCATGGTTTCCCTGGAGCGTTTGATCCGAAATATGTCGCGCTGACGGAAGTGCATGATCAAGGCCAGGATCCACAGCAGGGCGGCCTGATCTACGCGCAGTACGGCAAAGGCTATTACGTATATCTTGCCTATGCATTCTTCCGACAGATGCCAGAGGGCGTTCCGGGAAGCTTCCGCATCATGGCGAATCTGATCAGTGCCAGGAAGAACCCTGGCTTGGCGCACTAAGTGTGCTGACCTGAGCCTGCCCGATAGGAATCTGGAAGGCTCAGGTCGGGTGTTTGAAGCGAATGTACTGAGGCTTGAAGTCAATCGTCGATCCTCGATATCGCATGCGGTTATGTCATAAGCCTTGTTTCGAATGGTTTACGGATCTTAACCCGCGGTGTTATTCCATCGAACCATGGTTGCATCAATGGTCCGATGGAACAGCATTAGCCCGCAAAACTGCATCCAATCAGGAATGAAGTTTGCTCCATCTGCTACCCGGACGCTTGCGATTTTTTTCACCCTCTTTTCTCTACCTACACCCGGCCAAACGTCCGCTGTAGCTTCGGCGCCTGACACGACTAAGACAGTGCCTGCATCAACTGCGGCCACTACCACGAATGCGACGGCTCAGTCAGCTGCTTCAGCCAAATCCGCCACCCCTGCACAGACGTTACCGCAGCAGATTGCCGCGTTACCGCGGCTTCCAAATCCTGGACTTGATACGACGGCGCAAGGGAAGGCCATACTGGAGCACTTGAACGACGTGCTTCGGTTCTATCGTGCTTCCACCACGCAGATTCAGAAGGTGGGCGAGCCAAGCGATGCGTTGTATGGTGAGCAGGCGAGTCAACATGCGGCGCAAATCGGGCAGACAGCATTTCAGTCCGCACGCAATCTGGCTGCCTTGTTCAATCGTCTACAACCTTCCAGCACACCATCTGGAGGAGCTCAGGCGACACAACCAGATGACACAGACAATGACAACGCGCAGCCACAAGAACCAACCACGTCGCAACGCTTAACTGCAGCGCGTGCAAAGGTACAGGCACGCATTGCCGATCTGGCTGCGCAGGACACGGCGCTGGATAAGCAAATCAGTACAGCAAGGGGCAAAAATCTTGCGGCTTTGCAGCAACGCGATGAACAGCTAGAGGGCCAGCTTGAGTTGCAGAAGGCCATGCTGGACGCAATGACTCGACTGTCTTCAATGGCTGATGCACAAACAACAACGGGACTTGCCGGTGATGTTGAGCGACTGCTGCGTGCTGCACCGGAACTGGCTTCTCCCACAAAATCAGCAGCGGCGCCACCGGTGTTGGAAAGTCTATCGGCGGTGCGCGATTCGGGTGTTTCCACACAGGCCATTGCGCTGTTTCAACTGCTAGGTGCGCGACGCGACATCGATAGTCGCATTCATGAACTGGATGCCCTGAAAAAACAGGCGAACGATCTGCGCACACCAATCCTTTCTCTGCTGCGGTCAACTATCCAGCAGGGAGATGCTGCGATGCAGGCACCTGCGAATCTTTCGGATGCAGATGCCTTGCGCGCAACACGAAAGCACTATGACGCTCTGAGCTCAACGTTCCGAGTGTTGAGTACCGCAACGCTGCCGTCGTCGCAAGAAGTGCTGCTGATTGAATCTGCACGCGCAAATCTAGTGAGCTGGCGCACGGTAGTGAATGCAGAGTACAACACGTTGTTGCGTTCGCTGTTGGCACGCGTGGTGTTCATCGCAGTGGCGCTGCTGCTGTTGTTCATTGTCAGCGGTATATGGCAACGGCTAACAGTGAAGTATGTGCGTGACATCCGTCGCCGCCGGCAGATTCTGATTATCCGGCGGACGGTGCTGGGATTTCTAACGGGTGTAGTACTGATCTTTGGCTTTGTGACACAGTTCAGCTCGCTGGCCACATTTGCGGGATTCATTACCGCAGGCATTGCCGTTGGACTGCAGACGATTCTGCTTTCAGTGGCAGCATACTTCTTCATTGTGGGACGCTATGGCGTCCGAGTAGGCGACCGTATTACGGTTGCAGGCGTGACGGGCGATGTCATTGAAGTTGGTCTGGTGCGTTTTTACATGTCAGAACTGACTGGCACGGGAACGGAGTTGCATCCCACGGGGCGCGTGGCGGTGTTTGCAAACTCCGTGTTGTTCCAGAGCGGAACGCCGCTGTACAAGCAGATGCCCGGTACAGAATATGCCTGGCATGAGTTGACGGTAAAACTTAAGCCCGATGCAGACTATCGTGCAGCGACAAGCGCAATTCTGAATGCTGTGACAACAACGTACAACACCTACCGAGCTTCGATTGAAGCCCAGCATCAGAACGTGGAACAGTGGATGGATGCCGCTGTCGAGAAACCCGGCATTGAGCCACGGCTGCAGCTTACGGACGCGGGATTGCAATATGTTGTCTTGTTCCCGGTAGAGATCAAAAATGCGTCATCAACGGATGAGGCGATGATTCATACTCTGCTGCATGACATGGAGAACAATGACGCGGTGAAGAACGGGATTGCTGCGCCACCTCAAGTGAAGGCTGTAGTGAAGGGCTAACATCCATCCTGCCGTTCATCGATAGATAGCGCGACGGTTCACGCGGGTCTATTGGGGAACGGCGGGACTCTATGAATTTGCCTCATAGTCACCCGGCGCTGGCAAAATCCATCGAATTATTTCTATGCGAAGCAAAAAACTAAGATTTGGTGATGGCGAACAAAAGGGGAAACTGGCACAATCATTCTAAGAAGTTGCGTGATGTGGGGGACGCATAGAGAGTGCTGCCGGATGTGGGATTCACGGTTTCTTCTGCAATCGCTGCGATTGGCACTCGCAAAATCGTCCATGTAGACATGGACGCGTTTTACGCGTCCGTCGAGCAACGCGATGATCCAGGGCTTCGTGGACGCCCCGTGGTGGTTGCATGGAAAGGTAAGCGTTCCGTTGTGTGCGCCGCATCCTACGAGGCGCGGAGATACGGCGTTCGCTCTGCAATGCCCGCGATCAGAGCCGAGCGGTTGTGTCATGATGCTGTGTTCATACCTCCCGATTTTGTTCGTTATAAAGCTGTCTCACTTGCCATTCGAGAAATTTTCCAACGCCATACAGAGATCATTGAGCCGCTTTCGCTCGACGAAGCATACCTGGATGTCACAACGAACAAGACTGGTTTGCCAACGGCGACACAGGTTGCAAAGGCGATTCGACAAACAATCTTCCACGAGTTGAATCTCACCGCATCAGCTGGAGTGGCCCCAAACAAGTTCCTGGCGAAGATTGCATCGGACTGGCGGAAGCCAAATGGACTTTTTGTGATTCAGCCGCATGAGGCGTTTGAGTTTCTCCGTAACTTACCCGTTGGCCGCATCCCCGGTGTCGGTAAGGTCAGCGAGGCTCGACTTGAAACGGAAGGGATCAAGTTAGTCGGCGACATCCAAAATATGAGCCTTCAT